>JAYTGY010000485.1:0-8966 GCA_043733065.1 Ferruginibacter sp. | reverse complement strand
TTTTGTGTTATCGGTAATAGCCCAGTATATACAACTACTTTTCCACCTGGCATGCACCATGCGTTTACTTCTTTATTATCTATCAAATTAAACTCCCACTCATAACCTTCCAATACCGATGTTTGCCCTTGCCCATCATAATAACTTTTTATAGCATTTGCAATTCGTGTACCTACACGACGTACCATTTCTGCATCTCTATTACTACTTGCACTCACTACTTTATTTTCAGTTAAAAAACTTTGGTATTGTTGCTTTGCCATTGATTGCAATTCGGTTTCTGATACCAAACTCAACTGCTTACGACCGGTTACTAAATTTTGTGTACAGTTTATTAAAAATATACTAAACACAAGAAAGAAAATATTTTTTTTCATTATTTATTTTTTATTTTTTACCAAACTATTTAATCCTAAAGATGATATTATTTTGCAAATTTTATATTACATAATATTGTATAAAACTTACATTATTCACATGTTTAACAAATAGTATGCATTCACATAACCAATAACTGCTTCTTAGAAAAATCTACTTTCATTAAGTCGGTTTTAAAATCAATTCATAGAATAAGTTTTTCAGCATAAAATGATATAATACTATAGATAGGCTAAAAAACTATTTGAATTATCTGAATTTTCCTGAAATCGTATAACAAACTTTGTCATTTATTCTTTTAAAAATTTCTCCATTAATTTTTCTTAAAGTTTGCAGTCTTTTTCTGTCTAATAATTTGCCAGTGCTGTCAAAATATTGTGGTTGTTGAAAATAAGTAAGTGTATAATATTTTTTATAGGAAAATACAGCATTTATTGCTACAGGTTTTATCGACATAAATACCAAGCTATTCTTTTTTTCCCCTACATAAAAATTATAATTATTAATCCAAGTACATCTTATAGATTTCATATTTGTAATTAAACCAATAATCTTTTCACTATTTAAATGGTAAGCTATTAAAGTATCTTTTAACCTTTGTTCATTTACAGTAAATTCATAAATATAACTGAGCGTATCTGTAATAATTTCAATTGTTACAGTATTGAAACTTCTATTTGTAAAAGCAATAGAAAATGGAGTTGCTTGGTATAATTGCTTATAGGAATGTTCAATACTATCGAGCGTATTTTTATTTTGATAATAGTATTTAGAAGAAATATTTTTTGAAGAGCATGATAACAGTATGCAAAGTAATGCAATAATAGTTATACTATTTCTGAAATTAAAATACATTTGTTTTAGTTTTTGTGCAATAAGTAATACCAAAAGTTATTCGGTTTAAAAACGCTGGCGACATTTGTATGAGCGTTTTGCCCCCATAATCCCAATACACAAGGGTGACGATATTATTCTCTTTGCTTATTTTTTCTAAAACTATAAAGTGAGTAGGCACACCAAGTTTTATCATTACATGATTTTTTTTATGTACAATTCTATTATTTATAAAAAGCACTACTATGCCATTTTTTACTTTGTCATAAATATTATCATAGAGGTTTCCCACTCGTGGGCGAATTAAATCTGATCCATTTGCTTTTACACTATAGTACAGAAGGTTTCTTACCATTCTATTAAATTTTGCATAATTAACAGATGCCCAAAATTTATCTTCATCACCAGGGTCGTATTTTTTATTAAAAATATTTAGGTAGCCTTTAAAATGATCTGCCAAACTCAAATACCACATTTGTTCTGCAGGATGAATATCCAATATGCCTTTGTATTTTAATAATCCTGCCGCTTTTTTTACGGATATGGATGGATTGAAATGGGTTTTCCCAAATGTTGCATTGCCATCGGTATAAAGTTGCAGCAACAATTTTGCATAACCCATCGGATCATCTTGTAGTAAGAGATACGTTAATGCACCATAACCGCAAAAGTTTGTTCCATTGCCTGGGTATATACTTATTGGATTGTAAATATTAGATTTTATATTTTGTAAAAATAGAGTTGGTTTAATGTTTGGCCAATATTTACTAGGCGCCAAAATTATTATTTTATCAATAAAATTTATAGCATCTTTACGGGTAGATGTTACATTACTATCACTAATTGAATTATGCAATGTGAATGAATACCCTTTCAATATTGCATTAAAAAAAACAACAACAATCAATAAAACTAGTTTCAATGATTGTTGTTGTTTAAATATTCTTATATTTTTAAGCATTATTATTCATGATTGAAGAGGTAAAAAACACCCACTTGCAACCCTCTGTTATAAGATTTTACAGTTGCATTATCATAAATGTTGCTTAATCCAATATTGTATCGAGCATCTATACCAAACCCCGAGGAGGGATGCACATAACCAATACCTGCACCAATAGCAAAATCAACTTTTTTTAGGTTTTCTTTTAAATCAATTTCTGCGCTACCTGTTTTAGCTTTAGCGCTAACCAAAAAACCAATTTGTGGCCCAGCTTGTAACCTAAAACCATTGTCGAACATGTACTGAATTAACAAGGGAATGTTTATGTATGCTAAGTTTATTTTTGTTTCAATACTAGCGGTGTTATATTTTGCACCTTGTGTAGAATAAACCAATTCAGGCTGAAAAGCCAATTGTTTTGCAAGATGAATATGACCTAGCAAGCCTACATTAAAGCCTACTTTTGAATCATACTTTGCATTATTGTCATTTTTAATGTTATAGACGTTAAGCCCACCTTTAATACCAATATTTACATGTTGTGCAATTGCATTTGTAGTAAATAAAATTGTAGCCATTGCTACTGTTGCAAAAAATTTCATAATTATGTTTTTTTTTTGATGAAGTATTCAAATACATCCATTATAAAATCTAGAAAGAGAAGCACCTGTAGAAACAGGCGCTGTTTACCAAAACTAACTAACGTATTTAGGATGTATCCTTCGTTTAATTATAAAGCAAAGTTGCATTTATATATAAAATATATTATTACATAATTATTAGTATGTTTTGCATTATTCCCACATATAATATTTATAGCAAATTATTGCATGACAATTAAAATATCAATTAATATTATCTGTGAATAATATAACATTAATCCAAAGTTTTGTAATATTCTTTTTAAGATAAGAATAAACTTTGTATGAGTGCTAATTCTATAAATTGCTAGGTCAATATTTTTTAAACGAATACTAATCACTCACATATGTTACAAATAAAAAAAGAAGGAATTGTATTAAAAAAATCAGGATTGGGTTTTGAAGTAGAAGGTGTACTTAACCCAGCTGCCATTATGCATAATGGAATCATTCATATGTTTTATAGAGCAGTAGCAAAGGGCAATTATTCTAGCATTGGGTATTGTACATTTAAAAACCCATTAGAGGTGGATGAAAGAATGGATACCCCATTATTGTTTCCACAATTTGAGTATGAAATGCATGGTGTAGAAGATGCAAGGGTAACAAAAATTGATGATTTATTTTACCTCACTTATACTGCTTATGATGGCGTAAATGCATTGGGCTGTTTGGCTACATCTAAAGACTTAATAGAATGGGAAAAACTAGGTATAATAGTACCACAAATGGCTTACAAAGAATTTAACAGACTTGCGGGTACAAAAAATGCCTTAAACGAAAAGTATTTAAGGTATAATGGAGATGGTGGAATATTAGAAAAAAAAGGTAGAAAAGTTTTTATTTGGGATAAAAACGTAATTTTTTTTCCAAGAAAAATTAAAGGGAAATTATGTTTTTTACACAGAATAAAACCTGATATACAATTTGTATGTATTAATAATTTGGCAGAACTCAATACCGATTTTTGGCAAAATTATTTTTTGCATTTTGAAGACAACATAGTGCTTACACCAAAGTTTGAACATGAAGCAAGTTATATGGGTGGTGGCTGCCCTCCAATAGAAACAAAATATGGTTGGTTGTTAATTTATCATGGTGTGCAAGACACCGTGGACGGTTTTGTATATTCTGCATGCGCTGCATTATTAGATATAGATAATCCAATAAAAGAAATTGCTCGTTTGCCTTATGCATTATTTAAGCCCGAGGAAGAATGGGAATTAATAGGATATGTAAACAATGTATGTTTTCCAACAGGTGCTGTTGTAATAGAAGATACGCTGTATATCTATTATGGCGCAGCTGATGAACAAATTGCTTGTGAATCCATGAGTTTATCTGCACTTGTGCAAGAATTATTATTGCATAAATTATAAATAATCGTTTTAGCAATATCAACTACAGAAGCAATTTACAAAATAAGTTTTTTAAAAAATGATTAAAGATGAGAAATGATCTAACAAATAAAAACAATAGTACAAAAAATAGCTATAGAGCAAGTATTAAAAATGGTAACGAAATAAATAATATTTCAATACCCGAAATATTATTTATCACATCATATCCTCCAAGAGAGTGTGGTATAGCAACTTATTCGCAAGATTTAGTAAAGGCATTGAACAATAAATTTGAAAACAGTTTTAGCATATCTATATGTGCGTTAGAATCTGATGAGGTTTCGTTGGTATACGAAGAAGAAGTAAAATATATTTTGAATACGGATTGCCGTTTAGCATATTTAGGTTTTGCAAGAATAATAAATGAGGATGAAAATATTAAATTAGTAATGATTGAGCATGAGTTTGGTTTGTTTAAAAATAGAGAAACTGACTTTATAACTTTTTTAGAAACGCTTGTAAAACCAATTATAATTTGTTTTCATACTGTTTTACCTAACCCAAATGAAGCGCTAAAATTACTTGTAAAAACCATAGCAAAATATACAAAAAGCATTATTGTAATGACAAATACTTCTGCAACGATTTTAAAAAAAGATTATGCAATAGGAGCAAATAAAATTGAAGTAATTGCACATGGCACTCATCTAATAACCCATGGCGATAAAATTTTATTAAAACAAAAATACAATTTCAGCAATAGAAAAATATTATCCACTTTTGGTTTATTAGGCGCAGGCAAAAGTATAGAAACTACATTACATGCATTACCTGCTATCATTAAAAAACATAAAGATGTATTGTTTTTAATTTTAGGAAAAACACATCCATCTATTTATAAAAATGAAGGAGAAAAATACAGAACTTATTTAGAAGAAAAAGTAATTGAATTAAAATTACAAAAGCATGTAGTATTTATTAATAATTATTTGCCATTACCAATTTTACTTGAATATTTACAGATGACAGATGTATATTTATTTACATCTAAAGACCCTCACCAAGCAGTAAGTGGCACATTTTCTTATGCACTTAGTTGCGGCTGCACAATAGTATCTACACCAATACCACATGCGTTAGAGGTTTTAAAAAATAATACAGGTGTAATTGTAGATTTTGAAAATTCAACACAAGTTTCTAATGCCGTAATTACGTTGCTTAATGACGAAGTTTTAAGAAACCAAATTAGTTTAAATGGGTTGCATGTAATATCTGCTACAGCTTGGGAAAATGCAGCAATAGAGCATGCCATACTTTTTGAAAAATATGGAAAAACTAATGTTCGATTACACTATAAAATACCGCCCCTTAATTTGAAACACCTAAACAAACTCACTACGGATTTTGGCATAATACAATTTGCTAAAATAAACCAACCCGATATTGAAAGTGGTTATACTTTAGATGATAATGCACGGGCAATGGTGGCTACTTGTAAGTACTTAGAGTTGTATAAAGATGATAATTATATAGAAAATGTAGCCACTTACTTAAGGTTCATAAAATACTGTTTTCAGCAAGATGGCAACTTTTTAAATTATGTAAATAAAGATAAATTATTTACGATGCAAAATGAGGAAACAAATTTAGAAGACTCTAATGGCAGGGCTGTTTGGGCACTGGGCTATTTAATTTCGTTGGAAGTTTATTTTCCAAGTTATATAATAGAAGAGGCGCTTTTATTGTTTGAAAATGCTACCATAAAATTAAAAGAATTACATTCTACAAGAGCTATGGCTTTCGCCATAAAAGGGCTTTATTATGCAAACTTAATATACCCTAATAAAAATATTTTTTTACTATTAAAAGAACTTACCAATAGGCTGGTACAAATGTATCGCCATGAGTCCGAAACAAAATGGCAATGGTTTGAAAGTTATCTTACATATGGCAATAGTATTTTGCCCGAAGCAATGCTTTGTGCCTACATGGCTACAGGGGAATTGCTGTATAAAGAAATTGCAAAATCTAGTTTCGATTTCTTATTATCAAAAACATTTACAGAAAAAAGTATAAAAGTAATTTCCAATAAAGGATGGTTGCAAAAAGCTGAAGTGGCCTCAGAAATTGTAATAGGTGGCGAACAAGCTATAGATGTATCATATACGATAATGGCGCTTCATAAATTTTATTTATGTTTTGAAGATGATGTGTATAATAAAAAAATGGAGATCGCTTTTAGTTGGTTCTTGGGCAATAATCATTTGCAGCAAATCATATACAACCCTTGCACAGGCGGGTGTTACGATGGGTTAGAAGATAATTATGTGAACTTAAATCAAGGTGCAGAATCTACTGTAAGCTACCTAATGGCAAGGCTAACAGTAGAAAAAAATAATAGAAGACAAGCTAAAATAAAAAATGAATTAAAACATTATCAGCATATAAATAGTATGGCAATGAATTAGAAATAAAAAATATATCAGTATATTATTTATTGAATCTACTGTACATAAATTATAAAGCAGCTTCTTTTTCTTCTGCCTCTGCCTCAGTAGTAGGATTTGTAAATACATTACCTAAGCTATGCATTAAACTAGATATAGGGCCTTCCATCTTATTGGTATCATCATCCAATGTATTATCATTTAGCAATTCACCTATTTTTAAAGTAGGTAGCAAATATAATAAGATATCATTTTTTTGAGCTGCAAAAAATATTTTCACATCCAATATTGTACCACTTTCACCAATGCTTTCTTTGGCAATTTTTACAGTTTCATTTGCTATTCTATACATTTTATCCAATGGGTTTTCGCTAGATTGTTTTGCATAAGATGATATTATTTGTATGGCATCTTTTTTATGCTCATCAAATATTTTTGTAATCCATTTTGTATCGTCATTGCCATTTAAAACTGCTGTAGCCCCTTCATCTGTTTGCACATATTTATATAAAGCTGTAAGCACAGCAGGTATGGCAGCTTGGCTAAATTTATCCTCGGCGGGTGTGGCAGTATCTTCTATAATTTTATCTGTAGATAAGTCTATTTTTTGTAAAGCAGGATAGCCAAGGTTTTGTTGCACTTTTTCTAAAAGATTCATTTTTTCTATTTTTATTTTTAAATTAATAAATGTAATGTAAGCTTATATAAGCTCTATATTTTTCTATGTGTGAATTATACAACTATTAAGCATTATTGTGTAATAGAAAAGATTGGTATTAATATCACCTTTACAATTCAAAAGAAATATCTTAACAAAGTAGCAACTAGCTATAAATTATATTAACAACAATAATTTTTTAAAATTAAACTTATTATCATGGGCAATTTACTTTATGTAGTAGCAGTAGTTCTTATAATTATTTGGGCTATTGGTTTTATTGGATACAGTGCAGGAGGTTTAATACACTTGCTTCTTGTTATTGCAATTATTGCAATAATACTAAGGGTTATACAAGGTCAAAAGGTTTTATAAATTTTCATTTAACTAAAAAACAATTATTATGAATGCAGGAAAAGTAGGACTTAGCATTTTGGCAGGTATTGCCACAGGAGCATTATTAGGTATTTTGTTAGCACCGGATAAAGGAAGCAATACAAGAAAAAAAATTGTGAGCAAAGGCGAAGACTATGTAGGCGATGTAAAAGAAAAATTTAATGGCTTATTAGATACAATGAAAGAAAGATACGAAAGTATAAAGAGCGAAGCAGAAAATTTAGAAGAAAATGGTAAAGAAAAATACGCTGAGGTAAAGGCGGATTTTAATAATGCAATGAGCTAGGAAACAATTTATTTTTTCTTAAAATTATCTAATGAACGACAATGTAACACATATAGAAATGCTTTTTGATAAAGCGGAGGACTACGGTAAAACAACGATAGAGTTGCTAAAGCTTCGAGCTGTACGCAAGTCTGCTGATGTTATTTCATCTTTGATATCAAAAGCAGTCATATCTATTAGTGTTGCATTGTCTATTTTAATTTTAACTATTGGCTTAGCATTATGGCTAGGCAAAATTACTGGCGAAAGTTATTACGGATTTTTTATAGTAGCAGGTGCATATGCTTTAATAGCTTTGGTATTTCAACTTTTTAGACACACATGGATAAAGGCTCCATTAAAAAATGGTTTTATTTCTAAAATGATGAATGATAACTAGCATGAAGACACAAACCGAAATAATAAATGACAGTATAGTTTTATTGCAAACAAAACAGAAACAAGATTTATTGTTACTCAAAATACAAATAAATAATACTACAGAAAGTCTTAAACCGATCAATCTTTTAAAAACTGCTCGAACACAAGTTTTAGGGTTTGTAAAAAAAGAGGGCAATGTTTTTAATCGGATGATTGCACTAGGAACAAAAGAAATTGGTTATAAAATATCAGGAGCAATTGTTAAAAAC
The DNA here is from genome assembly GCA_043733065.1 of Ferruginibacter sp. Classification (GTDB taxonomy): domain Bacteria; phylum Bacteroidota; class Bacteroidia; order Chitinophagales; family Chitinophagaceae; genus Ferruginibacter. The sequence continues at coordinate 414 of JAYTGY010000485.1, read as the reverse complement.
CCAATAATAAAATTTCTGGAGAAAATATTTATAAAAAAGTTGACTATTTTATAACTATAAAAAATTTATAAAACTAAGATTTACAAGTTAAATAAGACAAAAAACACAAAACCCTTAATAATAGCGGGTTTCATGTTTTAAAAGAGGGCTGGACGGGACTCGAACCACGTCCCTACACCGCAGGCGTAGGGATGACAGGGCAGCATTCTAACCCAAACTAGATAAATAATTTTCTAACATATTATTCTCCGAATTAATTAAAGATTTAAGTCTAGTATGGTCATATTTTTTCAATTTCTTTTCGGTAATCAAAGGTTCCCTTTTAGTTTCAAAAATGTATAATCCTACAATAATCCATGGAATTTTTTTAGAAGTATAATCCATTTCTCCAGCATTATGCTGTTCTAATCTTTT
>JAYTGY010000484.1:0-4291 GCA_043733065.1 Ferruginibacter sp. | reverse complement strand
GGCAATTGCCCAACAGTAAGTAGCAGTGTACAAGTAATAGTAATAGGTACACAAAATTGTATCAACGTCCGAAATGCTTTTACGCCCAATGGCGATGGTATAAACGATACATGGTTGGTATATGACCAAGATTTTTGTTTGGCAAAAGATGGTGCTTCCGTAAAAGTATTTAATAGATATGGTAGCAAGGTTTATGAAAACAAAGCCTACAAAAACACTTGGGATGGCACATACAACAACAAACCCTTACCCGATGGTACGTACTATGCCGTTATTGTGTTTACACTTGTTGATGGTAGAAAGCAATATGCAAGGAATGATGTTACGATTATAAGGTAGTTTGTAATAAACGGATGCCAACTTTTTAAAAGTTGGCATCCGTTTATTACAAACTTTTCGCAAGGGTTGAATGTTATCCTTGCTTATTCAACTTCTCAATTTGATTCAACAATTCCTCCAGCCCATTCATTTTTATTTCCAACAAACTTTGCAATAAATTGCCCAGCTTTCCTTTCGGAAAACCCTTCCGTGCAAACCATTCTAAATAACTTATGGGTAAATTGCGCAAGACTGTGCCTTTGTATTTACCAAAAGGCATTTTCATAGTTACAATTTCTAAAAGCATGCTGCCATCGGGCATTGGTACATCCTGCATAAAAAAGTTCAAGGTTTAAAGTTCAAAGTTCAACGTTGCAAAGTGCCAATTGCTTTTGCCAACTGTCCACTGCAAATTGCCCACTGCCTATCTCCCCACCCCCGGCACCACAGGCAAACTTTCATTACTATTTTCGTTTACAGATTGTACAGCAAAAAAATAATTGTCTTTTGAATAGGGTACTGTTATTTCTGTAGCGGTAGTAAATATTTTCTTTTGCCAAACTGCACTAGTAGTTTCTCTCATCAACAAATAATACCCCTTTGCATTTCCTGTTTTAGATTTTTTCCAATAAACGTAAGATGTATTGCCGAGTTTCTTCACATCAATTTTTACATCTTCTGGCATGCTTGGCGCTTTTGCTAGATTAGCAAGTGTACTTAAGTTCATACCAGTATTTTTTCTAAGGTATTCAAAATCTATAAACTCAATAAGATCGCCATATTGTATACCATTTTCTTTTCGTACATCTTGATGCTGGCGTGTATAGTTTTCATTCATTTCGGTAATGCGTACTGCGGCATATCCATTTTCTACAAACGGTGTATGATCGCCACCTCTAAGAAAACGATCGTTTCTATACACCATTTTTATGTCTAAATTATCAACATATCTTTCGCCAATTTCTTTTATGTAACGAGCAAGTTGGCGACTTTTACCATCATTTTCTAAACCAAGTTGCCTTATACTCTTAGCATTTTTCTCTAATTCGTATGCAGGTATTCCTTCACTAAACACACGTACTTGATTGTTGTTTATATTATTTGTTTCGTTGCTGTTGTTGCTGCCCATAATATCGTTGTTGAGTATAGCTTCAATATTCAAATTATTTTTTCTTGCTTTTGTAGCCATAAAATTTGAGCCAAGCAAACCCTGCTCCTCGCCACTTACTGCCATAAAAATAATGGTAGCACTAAAATTTTGCTTGCTCATTATTCTGGCACATTCCAATACTGCGGCTACACCACTTGCATCGTCATTAGCACCTGGTGCATCGTTTGTACGGTCCATTACATTGGTGCGCATATTGTCTAAGTGTCCGCTGATGATAAAAATCCTATCATCCAATGGGTCGCTGCCTTTTAATGTGGCTACAATATTGCCGAGTAGGAGAGTAGTATCCACTCTTTTTTTATCGGGCTGTAATGTAGTGGTATCAATAATGGCAGAAAGTTTGCCATTAGATTTTGCAGCAAACTCATTAAATTTTGCAAGAACATAAAGCCTTGCAGCACCAATACCTCTTTTCTTATCTATTTGTGTGCTTAAAGTATTTCTTGTACCAAAGTTTACCATTGTTTGTATGTACGAGCGCAAAGAGTCTGGCGAAATATCTTTTACCATTTGCTCTATAGAAGGGTCTTTTACGATGGTTGTTTGTGCAAATATTATTTTTGTTGAAAATAATATTGCTAATAAAAATAATGTTTTTTTCATTTTTATTTTTCTTTTGAATTTAAAGATAGGGGAAGTTTAATTTTTAATTGTACAAATCTTATTAGATATTTTGGTATTTCTATTTTTCAATCTATTGCATAATAAAAGCTAAATATATAGATGAAGATGAAATGTGCGACGCCACTGAAGTTCAATCAGGGCTTTCTGTTTGTAACCACCAATAAAATTACGAAGTAAATTTTATTGGCATTAGCAAATTAGCACATCAGCAAATTAGCTAATTAGTTACTCCACTTCATTCTTAAACGTACTGTACTTTCTCCATTTTTCTATCAACTGCGTCATATCTTCTGGCAAGTCACTTGTAAACATCATTTGCTCGCCAGTGGTAGGATGCACAAAGCCCAATTCCTTTGCATGCAAGGCTTGGCGAGGGCATAGCGCAAAACAATTATCTACAAATTGTTTATACTTTGTATAAATCGTTCCCTTTACAATTCTTTCGCCGCCATAAAAATCATCGTTAAATAATGGATGACCTTTGTACTTCATGTGCACACGTATTTGATGTGTACGACCAGTTTCTAATCTGCATTCTACTACAGATACGTAATTAAAATTTTCCAACACTTTATAATGTGTTATCGCTTCTTTTCCAAAATCGCCTTCGGGGTAAACGGTAAATAATTTTCGTTGTGTTTGGCTTCTGCCTACATTGCCAATGATGGTTCCTTCGGGTTCATCAAAATTGCCCCATACCACTGCATTGTAGCGGCGATGTACGGTGTGGTTAAAAAATTGCTTGGCCAACTCACTCATTACTTTTTGTTTTTTTGCCAATACAATAAGTCCGCTTGTATTTTTATCTATGCGATGCACCAAGCCAAAACGGGTGAGTTCTTTTTCATCTATATCAGGGCAGTTTTCTTGTAAGTGCCAAGCCACAGCGTTTATTAAAGTATTATCCGGATTGCCACTGCCAGGGTGCACCACCATGCCCACAGGTTTATTTACCACCATCAAATCATGATCTTCATACACAATATTTAGCGGTATATTTTGTGGAATTATTTCTGAACTTTCTGGTGAGCGATTATCAAAAACAGTTATTACATCTCCAGCTCTTGTGTTGTAATTCTTTTTTATTGGCTTATCATTTACCAATACCATTTCGTTTTCTATGGCTTGTTGTATTTTGCTGCGGGTGGCTCCTTCTATGCGTTGCATCAAAAATTTGTCTATGCGTAAAGGTTCTTGCCCTTTATCGATGATGATAGAATGTTTTTCAAACAGTTCTTCCGACTCGTTATTGTCTTCTATTATTTCGTTTTCTATCATAATGTTTTATTGGGTTGCAAGATACTATAAAAATACCCTTCATAAGTGGAGGGTAAAATCTTTACTTTTTATAAAATGAGTGAAAATTAATAATGATCTCTGCAAGAAAAAATGACAATTGAATTTTCTGTTACTGCATATACTAGCCTATGTTCATCGGTTATTCTTTTAGACCATTTGCCTGCTAGATTTCCTTTAAGCGGTTCTGGTTTTCCTATTCCTCCAAATGGTTCTCTTTTAGTTTCTTCTATTATTCTAACCAAGCGTCTGAATATAGTTTTATCTACAATAGCCCATTCTGAAAATTCATTAAATGCATCATTACAAAATTCTATGTTCCTCATATTGTACCAAATTTTTCAATAAATTCATTTTCTTCAAAACGAACTATATTCTTTTTTTCTTTGGCTTCCTCTTCGGCATTCATAATTTTTTCATACAATGCTTTATTTTCTAGAATCCTTTCTGTTTCATCAATTTCTTCTTCAATAGAAATTGAAATACGATCTGATTTAAAAGTATTTTTTATCGATTCTATAAATTCAGCATTTAATTCCGCTTTGGAAAGGCTGTATGTTGCGGTCATGTTATTAAATTTTCATAAAATTAGTAAAAATAAATTACTTAATGTACTACTTAATCTATTGCATAATAAAAGATGAATAATGGTATGCCGATGAAGAAGCCCCACCTATCCTCCCCGAAGGGGAGAGAAACGCACAAGATTATGTATGAGATTATGTTATTTAAAAAATATTTTTCAATCTACTGCATAATCTTTTGCATAATAAAAGATGAAAAATGGTATGCCGATGAAGTGAGTGACATCCCTACACGGTGTGTAGGGAATGATGACCATAGCTGCTTCTTTGTTCACTAAAAAAGCCATCAAACTTTTTT
>JAYTGY010000483.1:0-2818 GCA_043733065.1 Ferruginibacter sp. | reverse complement strand
TAAGAAAATCTGTACACCCCAATGACCCACCTGGGTGTCCACTTTGTACACCATGTACCATTCTAACGATATCTCTTCTAACCTGTGTGGCAATATCAGTAAGCTTATTCATATTTTTTATAATGTAAGTTGGTTATAAATTCAATAATAATGCAAACGTACTTTAAAAGTCCTCATTTTCCTTTAATAACCGTTATATTTATTTTAAAACTAGTAATAAGTACGAATACAGTTCGTTATACTATTAAAAGATGGTTTTCAATTCATTTTTTTATAAATAATGAACTATAATGCCATAAAATAGTGCATTATACAAACATATTTTATACTTTTGTAGCAATACGGTTTTCAACAATTTTTATGCAATATATAATTCTTAGTGCAATACTTGCTTTTGTGATTACTTTTTTTGCTATTCCAGTTATTATCGAAATAGCCAAAAGTAAGAAATTGTTTGATGAGCCAGATGAACGGAAAGTTCATAAGGTCGTAATTCCTACACTTGGGGGTTTAGGCATTTTTGCGGGTTTTATTGTGGCTATGCTTATATGCGTGCCAGAGCTTGCGCAAGATGCTAATAAACTTAAATATTTTGCCGCAGCAACAATCGTTATTTTTTTCCTCGGGCTTAAAGATGATCTTGTAATTTTATCTGCAAGCAAAAAATTTATAGGGCAGCTTATTGCAGCAGGCATCATTATGCGATTTGGCAATATTTATATAAATGATATGCATGGCTTTTTAGGCATACACGAAATTCCACATTTTGCAAGTATTTTTCTTACCATATTTTCCATCATAGTTATCACCAATTCGTTTAATCTTATTGATGGTGTAGATGGCCTTGCAGGATCACTTGGCTTAATTACCACTATTATTTTTGGGGCTTACTTTTATTTTGCAAACCAAGAAGGCACATATTCTACTTATGCGGTTATGGCATTTTCATTGTCGGGGGCTATCGTAGCATTTCTTATTTATAATTTTTCTCCTGCAAAAATTTTTATGGGAGATACTGGTTCTCTTTTAATTGGAATAATAAATTCTATACTCGTAATTAAATTTATAAATGTTGCAGGTTCTCCTATAAATAATACTTTTAGTTTAACGGCTTCTCCAGCTATTGGTTTTGCTGTTTTAATGATTCCATTATTCGATACATTAAGGGTTTTTGGGTTGCGCATTTTAGATAGACGTTCGCCCTTTAGCCCGGATAGAATTCATGTACATCATTATTTATTAGACCTTGGTTTTTCTCATAAAAAAGTTACGCTTACATGTGTAGCAGCTACGATTGTTTTTGTTGTTACTGCCCTTTTGTTAAAAAATTTAGATACAACTATCCTTATAGGAATATTATTAGCCATGGCTTTTTCGTTTATAGGCATCATTTATTTTTATAGGCAAAAAATAAAACAGCCTGCTAAAAAGGAAGTTGAAGGATCAGAAATTCGTACCGCTCACAAGATTTATGGTTTTGCTCCTGAAGCGGCCCAAGTTGACTAAAAAATACTTTTATTATAAATTATTAAAAATCTGATTTTAAAACATCAGATTTTTTTAGCTTTGCACACAATCTAAATTTATATGTCAGACGATTTAAATATTATTATTGCAGATGCCAAAGGCACAATGACCAAGGCTATAAACCATTTGGAAACCGAATTGGTAAAAATAAGAGCAGGCAAAGCCAATCCTGTAATGCTCGATGGCATTGTAGCAGACTATTATGGCAGCCCAACTGCTATAAGCCAAATTGCCAATATTACCACTTTGGATGCACGTACTATTTCGGTACAACCTTGGGAAAAAAATATGTTGCACGTAATTGAAAGAGCCATTATAGCTGCAAATATTGGTATTAACCCGCAAAATGATGGCAACATTATTCGTTTATTTTTACCACCACTTACCGAAGAGCGTCGTAGAGAACTCGTAAAAAAATGTGGTGCCGAAGGCGAACAAGCAAAAGTTTCTATACGCAACATACGCAGAGATGCCATTGAGCAAATAAAAAAATTGCAAAAAGATGGTGCCAGCGAAGATGAATGTAAAGATGCCGAAGCCGAAGCACAAGCCGCTACCGATAAATTTATTTCGTTAGTAGAAAAACATTTGGCCGCTAAAGAAGTAGAGATAATGGCAGTGTAAGTCAAATACAAGACGTTAGATGTTTAGACTTTAGATATTAGACTTCAAATTTTGAAGATACTTTCATTTTTTACAGTCTCTAAAACCCGCAACTCTTAACTAAACAACCCGTAACTTTCTTATGCAATCCGCCAGAGAAACATGGTTTTTATTGCTGTCCATTCCTTTTTACACTATTCTTATTGGTGCCGAAATTCTTATAAGCAATTGGAAAGGTAAAAAATTTTATACCCTAAAAAATGTTCTCCAAAATATAATACTCACCATCATGAACGCATCTTTGGATGCATTTTTACGATGGGCATTTTATGTAGCCATTTTATTGTGGACGTACAATCATCATTTTTTTAAAATAGAAAACCCATACATTTATTGGCCACTACTTTTTGTGCTAGAAGATTTTGCTTTTTACATAGAACATAGAGTAGATCACTATTGCAGACTATTTTGGGCAGTACATCTTACGCATCATTCATCCGAAGAATTTAATTTGAGTACAGGTTTTCGTTCCTCTGTTTTTCAACCAGTGTATCGATTTATTTATTTTATTCCCCTCACACTTTTTGGTTTTGCGCCAATCGATATTGTGTTTATGTATGCAGTTACACAAACCTATGGCATCATTGTACATACACGCTACATAAAAAAAATGCCAAAAATTATTGAA
>JAYTGY010000482.1:0-6739 GCA_043733065.1 Ferruginibacter sp. | reverse complement strand
TTTTAGATGTGTATGCTTCTTGGTGTGGGCCTTGCAAAAAATTAAAGAAAAGAACATTTTCTAATGATAAAGTGGGCGCATATTTTAATGAGCATTTTATTAATGTTTCTCTTGATGGGGAAGAAGGAGAGGGTGTTTCCGTTTCTGAAAAATTCAATGTTACAAGTTATCCTTCCTTGTATTTAATAAATGGAGATGGAAAAATTGTTGCAGAAACGGGTGGGTATATGAGCCCAAAAGAAATTATTAAATTTGGAAAATCGGTCATTAAATAAACTGTTTTAAATTTGTTTAAAAATATCAATTTAATGTCTTCTTACTTTAATTTAATAGATACTGAGAGTTTAGATAAGAAAATAGAAACAGAAAATTTTCCATTTTCCAAGTATCTATTTTGGGATAGTGAAGCTGGAGATGTAGATTTAAAACAGCATAAAAAACATATCATAGAAAGGGTGCTTACAAGGGGTTTTTTGAAAGATGTGTATGTTTTATTTAATATTTATAGTAAAGATGAGCTAGTTGCTGCTATAAAAAGCAGCAGGATTTTAGATAAAAAAACGGCAAACTTTTGCAGTTTATATTTCAACATACCAATAAATGAAATAAATGCTTCATCTTACTACAGTTGAAAAAGACACGTATAGTCTTTTGCAAAAACTGAATACAATTCCTTTTATAAAAAATAATTTTGCTTTAGCAGGAGGTACATCTTTGTCATTACAAATTGGACACAGAAAATCTATTGACTTAGATTTTTTTTCTCCCTTGCAATTTGATATTTTAGAATTAGAAACTATACTTTCAAGCAATAAAGATTTATCTATAAATATATTGGTAAAAATAGCAGGATGTTTTTTTGCTACATAAATGATGTAAAATGTGATTTTGTGCAAGAACCCGCAACTTTGCTAAAACCATTTCTAAAAATAGATAAAGTGCTCTATTTTTCTGTAGAAGATATAGCCGCAATGAAAATGCATACCATTTGTGGAAGGGGAAAGAGAAAAGATTTTTTTGACATATATGCATTGCTAGAAATCTATACTTGGAATTTATTAACAGAGCTATTTAAAGAAAAGTATAATGAAGACCAGTTTTATATTTTATGGAAAAGTCTAAAATATTTTGTAGACGCAGATACTGACCCAATAATAAGAGGTTTTAAACCTTTTGATAAAAATTGGGAACAAATAAAAAAAATAATTTTACAAAAATGTATTTGAAATTTTCTACACACGCTTCAACCATCCCGATATACTCATTCTACTTCTATTCGCTTTCACCACTTCATGCTCCATTTCATCGCTTTTAAAAAATACAGCTGTTTGAGATTGTGGTTGTATTTTTTGTACATCTTCATTTTGATAAACCAATAATTGTCCACCGTCTGCTTCAAGCCAATTGTTGTTTAAATAATTTATCAAAGAATATTTTCTATTGCTATCGTTTTTAAATTGGTCTTTGTGGCGCTTGTAGCCTGCGCCTTGCCCATATACTGCGTAATGAAATTCGTATCCATTTATACCTGTGTAACAAGTGCTGTTTAGTCGCTCAATAAAACTTTCTACTTGATTCAAAAATTGTTGTTCAAAAGCATTGTCGTGGTTTTTATCCATCCAATAAATTTTATCGCCACGCATTTGTTGTTTGGTATCCATTATAGTTTCGTTACCCACACCTGCTAAAGTCATTAAGTCGTCTGCTTGCAAATGTTTTATATTTTCTTGTAATCCGTTTGATAAGTTTTCGCTTAAAAAATTAATATCAATTCCAATTTTGTTTTCTAAAAAACCATCAATAAGTAAATCGTGTGGGTTGTGCATATGTTTGTATATGCGTGGAAGGTAGTTTATTTACAAAGCTAATCTAAAATAAAAAACCTTCTGGTTAGGAAGGCTTTTCAAAAATACTGTCTTTTACGGTTTTTTTTAAGATATTGGTCGGGTGGATTTCCCTTGAAGATATTGGATATTAAATTCTTCTTTAGTGTTTCATTTGGATAATGTAAAAGTGCAACTTTATTTTTTTCTCAAAAGTAGTTGCCTGTTCTTTTGTATTGTAGAAGTTTTTCGGTTGTTTGTAGGTTTCATATCATAATTTGGGTAGTTGGGGCATATTTTAGCTTCAAAATAGATACAAAACGGCTTTACATTAACTATATTTGTCAACCTTACCAACCAATACATTAATGGCCATTTTTGATATTAAACTTCCCGCATCTATAGCAAAAGCGCTCCATATACCCGTGAGCGATGCAAGAAGACAACAATTAAAAGTGTTGAAAAAGCTACTTAAAAAAGCTAGGTTTACACAGTTTGGACAACAATTTAAGTTTGATGAAATATTGCTTAGCCGCCATCCTGGCAAAAAATTTCAGCAACTAGTACCTACATATAATTACGAAAAAATTTACAACGAATGGTGGTACAAAACTTTAGAAGGTGTACCAGATGTTTGTTGGCCAGGTGTCATAAAATATTTTGCGCTTAGCAGTGGTACAAGCGAAGGCCCAAGTAAATATATTCCCATTACAAAAGATCTTATTCGCAGCAATACTATTACTAGTTTTAAACAATTGCTAAGCCTAACTAAATATGAAAATGTTCCAAAGGCGGCTATCAGCAAGGGTTGGCTTATTATCGGCGGCAGTACACAGTTACAAAAAGGTGCTACATTTTATGCCGGTGATTTAAGTGGTATTCAGCAAAAAAATATTCCATTTTGGTTTAGGGGTATGGGTATGTATAAACCTGGTAGTAAAATAGCAAAAGAAAAAGATTGGAGTAAAAAATTAGAAGAGGTAATTGAAAATGCACCCAATTGGGATATTAGTTTTTTGGTAGGTGTGCCAGCATGGCTGCAAATATGTTTAGAAAAAATAATTGAGCGCTACAACCTTAACAATATTCATGAAATGTGGCCCAACCTTGCATTTTATGTACATGGTGGTGTTGCTATGGAACCATACAAAAAAGGGTTTGCAACATTATTGGGCAAGCCAATTACCTATATAGAAACCTACCTTGCAAGCGAGGGTTTTTTAGCATATCAAAACAGACAGGATACAAGAGGAATGGCGTTGACACTTAACAACAATATCTTTTTTGAATTTGTACCTTTTGATGAAAAAAACTTTGATGCCGATGGAAATATGGTGGACAATCCTGAGGCACTTATGATTCACGAAATAGAAGAAAATAAAGATTACGCCATTTTAATAAGCACCAATGCAGGCACTTGGCGTTATGCCATTGGCGATACCGTAAGGCTTGTAGATAAAGAGCGGAGTGAAATCATTATAACTGGTCGTACGAAACATTATTTAAGTTTGGTTGGCGAACATTTAAGTGTTGATAATATGAACCGTGGTATTGAATTGGCCTCAGAAGAAATGAATGTTATCGTTCCGGAATTTACAGTTACAGGTGTGCCCCACGGAAATTTCTTTGCGCACCAATGGTATATTGCATCAGATAATAAAATAGATGAAGTAAAATTTGCATCGATTTTAGACGAAAAAATTAAAAGCCTAAACGACGATTATATTGTAGAAAGAAAACACGCATTAAAAGCAGTAACTGTAAATGTGTTGCCTGAAAAGACTTTTATGGATTTTATGAAATCGAAAGGAAAAATGGGCGGACAACATAAATTTCCTCGTGTACTCAAAGGGAAAATGCTGGAAGATTGGAAATTGTTTTTAGCCAAAGAAAATGTTTTATCATAAACCAATCAAAAAAAATTAAATGACCGAGGCTATTATTTCAGGATTGGTGTTAGGGTTTGCATTGGTTTTTTCTGTAGGCCCAGTAATTTTTACCATTCTTAAACTTCGAATAAATTATGGAATTGTTAGCGCTTTCTTTTTTATAACAGGTGTGTGGTTAAGTGATATTTTGTGGGTGGTGCTGGCAAATTTATTTAGTTCATTATTAGAAAACCTTACAACATATAAATTAGAAATTGGAACCGTTGGTGGCATTTTTCTTGTTTCGCTTGGCATTTATTATTTATTCTTTAAAAAGTTTCATAGCAAAGAGGAAATGGATAAGGGGGTAAAAATTGACACATCCACACATGCAAAGCTTTTTATTACAGGTTTTTTAATAAACACATTAAACCCTGGGGTTATAGCCTTGTGGCTTGCCGCCGCCACCAAATCTATCAGTAGTACACTTCAAGAAAAAATTGTAACTTTTTCTATTTGTCTTTCTATGAACATTGCTGCAGATTTTTTTAAGATAAATCTTGCAGGTCGTTTGCGCAATAAATTAACAGATAAAAATATTGTTATCATTAACAAAATATCGGGCTTAATGTTTTTGGTGTTTGGTATAGTTTTAATATTTGGTGTGTGGTACTCCAAATTACATTTAAAAAAATAATTTTTTCATATCTTATTAAATGAAGAAACAAAAAACCAATCGTTGGTGGCGCATCATAAAAAAATTTTTTATTTGGATGTTTGTTGCGCAACTAATATATATTGTCATTCTGCGTTGGGTAAATCCACCCTTTACCGTTACACAAATAGTAAGTTTTGTAACTGGCCATGGGCTCAAAAGAGATTATGTAGCATACGACGAAATTAGCGCCAATGCAAAGCTTGCAGTAATGGCCGGCGAAGATCAGCAGTTTCCCGACCATAATGGCTTTGATATTAAAGCCATAAAACTTGCTGTAAAATACAATAAAAAACACCCCAACAAAGTTCGTGGTGCAAGTACCATTAGCCAGCAAGTAGCTAAAAATGTTTTTCTATGGCAAGGCGGCGGTTTTTTTAGAAAGGGATTAGAAGTGTATTTTACTTTTATGATAGAAACGCTTTGGAGTAAAGAAAGAATATTGCAAATGTATTTAAATGTAGCCGAAATGGGCGAAGGGGTTTTTGGTATTGAAGCAGCTGCACAACAATATTTTGAAAAAGATGCCAGCAAACTTACTCGAAGCGAAGCTGCTCAAATAGCCGCTGCATTACCCAACCCTATTCGTTTTACTGTAAAACCTATTTGTAGATATGTTACTATTCGTTCTCAAAATATTGTAGCGCAAATGAATAATTTGGAAAGTGATGAAGATATAAAAGCGTTGATAAAAAATGAAAAAGAAAATAATGATACCAAGAAGTCAATAAAATAATTCTACAAAAAAGTTTTTACAAAATCTATGGCCTGTTGTGTACGTTCTTCATAATTGCCTTTAATAATTATCCATGGCAATTTTTGTTCGCTCAACTCTTCTTTATAATAAGTAAATAATTTTTCTCTTGTAACCAAGTCGGGGTATTCTCTAAGATTGTCTTTTACCCATGGCACATCTGTATTACACAAAATATAACCATCGTATTCCCTTTTGGTAATTTCTGTTAGTATCCTGTTGTCGCATTTATTAAATACAAATTCGCTCCACACTTTTATCACATACATATCTGTATCTATAATTAATGGAATGGCTCTGTCTGTAATGTTTGTATCTAGTAATTTTTTGAATGCGTTATCTTCTCCTTCTAACTGCCCTTGTGCTATTTCGTATAAGTTTTCGAAAGTATAATCTGTGCCGTTTTTTCCTAAATATTCTCTAGCATATTCACGAACCCATTCGGTTTTAAAATGAATGGCAAGGTTTTCGCTTAGCTTACTTTTTCCTGTGCTCTCTGGCCCAACAATTACAATTTTTATAATTTTTTTTCTCAATTCTAAACAGGGTTTTGTTGCTGTAATTTTTTGTAAATAAGGCAGTCTTGGTCGTGTGCACCTGCAAGATAGCCACAACTCATGAGAAATTCGCCAACAATTTCGCCGCCAGTAAATTTAAAAGTAGTTTTAAATAATTTTACCCATTCTTGTTTTTCTTTTGGGTGATGTAGCTCAATCCATTTTTTAAAAGAGCCGTGTTGTTTTTGAAGAGATAAAATAACTTTTGCATTATGTATAGCAGCGTTTATTTTTAGTTTATTCCGAATGATGCCTACGTCATTTAGTAATCTTTCAATTTCTTTTTCTTTAAACCCTGCCACTTTTTTTATATTGAAATTGCAATACGCCTTTCTGAAATTTTGTTCTTTATGCAAAATGGTATTCCAACTAAGTCCAGCCTGGTTTATTTCTAATACTAACCTGCAAAACAATTCGTCATCTTCGTGTATTGTAAATCCGTAAAAATTATCGTGGTAGTTTTTATGTACAGCTAAATCTGCGGGTTTCATGTTGGCAAGTGCTTTACAATACGACATTGTTGTATTTATATTTTTATTGAATAATTAATTTTTGTTCTCTTACTTTTTTTAACCAATCCGCTAAACCAAATATGGCCATTATTAAAAGCACTACATAATACACGCTTGTAAATACATAATGTTTTACAAAATACAATGGTATAGATGCAATGTTTGTTGCAATCCACCAATACCAACTTTCTACTTTCTTTTTTGTCATTAGCCACATGCCAGTAAATGCTGTAGCGCTTGCAAATGCGTCAGCCCATGGAATTACACCTTCGCTAAAAACGGTTTTAAAATAAGTAAGCGCATAAAAAATTACTGTATAGAATATGCCAAAAAACAATAATTGATACGCCCATTCTTTTTTTGTAGATAATGTAATGTGCAATATGTTTTCGTGCTTTGTGTCTTTTTTCGTCCACATATACCAACCAATAATACTCATTATTGTGTAGTAAAAATTTACGGTGGCTTCGCCCAATAATCCACCTTTAAAACTTAAATAAATATAAATAA
>JAYTGY010000481.1:0-3686 GCA_043733065.1 Ferruginibacter sp. | reverse complement strand
CAAAATTTGCATTAGCAAAAAAAAACTACGAAGCCATTGGTTATAAAATTATGCTCATGAGCATAGAAAAAAACGAAGGCACTGAAGCGGTAAAAGATTTATTGGCAAATAAAATTACATTACTTAGTGGCCACTCGGGCGTAGGCAAATCTACTTTTATAAATTATATTTTTCCTGACCTTTCACTTAAAACTCTTGCTGTAAGTGACTGGAGTGGCAAAGGAATGCACAGCACCACATTTGCTGAAATGTTTGATTTGCCTTTTGGCGGAAGCATTATAGACACGCCAGGCATAAGAGAAATGGGCATTGTAGATATACGAAAGAATGAGCTTGCACAATACTTTCCCGAAATGCGTGCTGTGATGAACAATTGTAAATTTAATAATTGTGTGCACTTAAATGAACCCGGCTGTGCAGTAAAAGCAGCAGTAAATGATGGGGTAATTTCTGAAGAAAGATACCTCAGTTATTTGGCTATTAAAGATAGCATTGAGGATGTGAGTTATTAGTGAATCGGTTATTATTTATTGAACGCTGATTGATTTGTGAGTAATCTTAATTCTTAAATCTAAAATATTAAATCTTCTAGAACTTATTCCCACCTTTATATTTTTTCTTAGCAGAAGCATCTCTTATTTCTTCTTGGGTTTTTCCTCTAGCATCATTAGGGCAACCGTACTTTTCTTTCTTTTGAAAAATAGCACAGCTACTCAATAAAACGATAGCAGCAAATGGTAAGAATAATTTTTTCATATTGCAAATGTAATAATTTGGTAGAAACTAAACCAAAAACGAAAAATACACATAAAAATTGTATTGCATAATAAAAGATGAAAAAAGATATACTGTTGAATGGAGCGTCGCCAATGAAGCTACATCAGGGCTTTTCAGCTTGTAAAACCTCACCCCCGCCTCTCCAAAGGAGAGGAGCCAGACCTCAATGCTTTAAAGTTTATTCAAATTTTCTTGGAGTTTACAAGTCCCCCTTCGGGGGATTTAGGGGGCTCTTAAACCACCCACTATACATCAAATAATTATTCGCAATTCTATGTATTTCTCCGCTAATTAATTCTTGGCTTATTTCTTTTACTTTTTTTGCAGGTACACCCGCATAAATACAACCAGATTCTACAATTGTGTTTTCCAACACTACCGCACCTGCAGCAATGATGGAGTTGCTACCCACCTGCACATTATCCATCACAATGGCGCCCATACCCACAAGCACATTGTCTGCAAGTGAACAGCCATGCACAATAGCATTGTGACCAATACTCACATTATTACCAATAAAAACTTTCGTTTTTTCATAGGTACAATGTATCACTGCACCATCCTGCACATTCACTTTATTGCCCATGCGAATGCTATTTACATCGCCACGTATCACCGCATTAAACCACACACTGCAATCATTGCCAATTTCTACATCGCCCACTATTGTTGCATTTGGCGCTACAAAACAATCATTACCCATTTTTGGAGAAACACCTTTTACAGGAAGTATTAAAGCCATAATTTTATTTTTTGATGATGTAAAAATAACAATAAAAGTCTTGTGTCTAATATCTAAAATCTCATGTCTTTTTTTGGAGCATGAGCAGAAAATCTTTAATGAACATTTGTATCCCTGCTATCCGCTGTACCTCCACTTCGCTTCGGTGCCGCTCTTATCAGGGCTAGTTTGAGCAGAGAATCTTTGTTGAGCTTTTATTATGCATTAGATTGTGCAATAGATTATGCAATAGATTAAAATTATCTAATCAAAATATTGAATTGTAAAAACCTTTGAATAGCTCCGCCCTTCAGGGCGGAGAAAAGAGATATAATGGGTCTGGGCTTTAGCCCAAAATGCATTTCAGCTTTAGCCATTCTTATCTTAATAAAAATAATTCTTTAACAAAAACAATTTCTACTATGCAAAAAAAATGATGTGGCTAAAGCCGAAAAGCAAAATGGGCTAAAGCCCAAATACAGTTTTCAATTTTTATCCTCGTGCTAAAGCACGAGGCAATTCATAAAGCACGAGGCAATTCATAAAGCACGAGGCAATTCATAAAATATAAAAATTCAACAAGAGTAGAAAAAAAATGTTTCAACCCATTTAAATAGCTCCGCCCTGAATAGCTCCGCCCTGAATAGCTCCGCCCTTCAGGGCGGAGAAGAAAGATATAATGGGTATGGGCTTTAGCCCAAAATGTATTTCGGCTTTAGCCATTCTTATCTTTTTAAAAAACATTCTTTAACAAAAACAATTTCTACTATGCAAAAAAAAATGATGTGGCTAAAGCCGAAAAGCAAAATGGGCTAAAGCCCAAATACAGTTTTCAATTTTTATCCTCGTGCTAAAGCACGAGGCAATTGATAAAGCATAAAGCACATCAACTTTAAATAATTTTAACTTTATAAAATTTTACATCAAACAATTCAACAATAAAACAATTTAGCAATTCAACGTTACCTTTGCCCCATGACCAACCGCCAACTTTTTCTAAATCATGTAGGACAAACATCTGACGCACCTTTATGCTTAAACATTGTACAAGCCGAAGGCTCTAAAATGTGGGATGCAGATGGTAAAGAATACATCGATTTAATAGCAGGCATCAGTGTTTGCAATGTTGGGCATCGGCACCCAAAAGTAGTGCAAGCCATAAAAGACCAAGCCGATAAATACCTACACATAATGGTGTATGGCGAGTTGGTAGAAAACCCACAAGTAGAATATGCAAAAGCGTTGACGGACAATTTACCTGCTACATTAAAGTCCGTTTTCTTCACCGCCAGCGGCAGCGAAGCCACAGAAGGTGCTATGAAATTGGCTAAACGATATACCAATCGCTCACAAATAATTTCTTTTAAAAATAGTTACCATGGCAGTACACAAGGAGCGCTAAGTGTAATGGGCAGCGAGTATTGGCAACAAGCATTTCGTCCATTGCTGCCAGATGTGTTACAACTTCGATATAATAATTTTGACGATTTACAAAACATAACCGAACGCACGGCCTGTGTTATTGCAGAAACCATTCAAGCCGAAGCAGGCATTTTAAAACCACAAAACAATTGGTTGCTTGCTTTACGTGAGCGTTGCACAATCACAGGCACGCTACTCGTGCTAGATGAGATACAGTGTGGCTTTGGGCGCAATGGCACTATGTGGGCATTTGAACAATTTGATGTAGTGCCAGATATTTTATTGCTTGGCAAAGCACTCGGCGGCGGCATGCCACTTGGTGCTTTTATTGCTGATAAAAAAATAATGGACTCTTTTACGCATAACCCTGTACTAGGGCATATCAATACTTTTGGTGGGCATCCTGTAAGTTGTGCAGCAGGTTTAGCTGGCTTACAAGTTTTATTAGAAGATAAATTAATTGATGACGTTTTTGAAAAAGAAAAATTATTCCGTTCATTGCTAACACACGCATCTATAAAAAATATTAGTAGTGCAGGTTTAATGATGGCGGTTGAGTTTGATAGTTTTGAAACCAATAAAAAAATAATAGATACACTTATTGAGCAAGGCGTATTTACAGATTGGTTTTTATTTTGTGCTCATGCTTTTAGGGTTTGCCCGCCGCTGAATATTAGTAAAGAGGAAATACAAAAAGCTTGTGCAATAATTATGGATGTATTGAATACGATGCACTAAAACTTAATTTTCGCCGCTTATAACAAAA
>JAYTGY010000480.1:0-5110 GCA_043733065.1 Ferruginibacter sp. | reverse complement strand
AATGAAAACTTTAAAAAAAGGAAGCAAAGGAGATGATGTAACATTATTACAAACAAATTTAAAAAAATTAGGCTACGCAATTGGCATAGATGGTGGCTTTGGTAGCGAAACCGAAAGGGTTGTAATACGGTTTCAATTAGACAATAATCTTTCTGCCGATGGCGTTGTAGGCACCAATACTTGGAGTGTTATTGAAAGTTTACTATCTACCAATCCGGTGCGGGGGATAGATGTATCGCATCACAATGGAGTAATAAATTGGAACAATGTAGATAGAGAACAAGCCAAATTTGTTTTTTGCAAAGCCACACAAGGCAAAACTTTTAAAGATGGATTATTGCAAACAAATTTTAATGAATTAGAGCGTTTGCAAATACTAAGAGGCGCTTATCATTTTTTTACATTTAAAGATATTACTGCACAACAACAAGTAGATAATTTTTTGGGTTGTAGAATAGATTTTTCTAAAAAAGGCGTATTGCCTGCTGTGTTAGATATAGAGTGGCAAGCCAATGCTGAACTTAATACTTACGTAAAAGAAAATAGAAACATATGCATAAAAAAAATAAAAGATTGGTTATTGGCTATTGAAAGAGCGACAGGTAAAAAGCCTATTATTTATACAGCAAAAAGTTTTTGGAGTGAGTATTTGGGCAATCCAACAGACTTTGCAGGTTATCTACTTTGGGTAGCATCTTACAGAAATGATGCCCCATCATTACCCACCACTTGGAACGATTATTTAATTTGGCAATACACTGAAAGCGGAACTGTAGCGGGTATTACAGGACAATTAGATAAAAATTTAATGAATGGGAATTTGCAACGCTTGAGAAAATTAGCTGGATATTAATTTTATTTGTACATTTATTTTTAATTCAATTATAAAATAATTGGGTAATATATTTGTTACTTAAAAAATGTAGCATGGGCGTATCTATTCATTACAGCGGGCAATTAAAAGCAGCAACTCTTTTACCATCGTTTGTAGAAGAGTTAGAAGATATTGCCAAAATACTTGGTTGGAAATTTACCACTTTTTTAAAAAAATATCCCAACAACAAATTTGAAACAACTTTAAGTGATAATGATTATGGCATCATGGTTTCGCCGCCAGAATGCGAACCTGTAGTTTTCGTTTTCGATTGTAAAGGGCATTTATATTCCCCATGGCTGAAACAATATTTTACAGATCGGTTTTACATTTACAACATTAGTACCAAAACACAGTTTGCTGGTATAGATGTACATGTAAAAGTAATAGAACTGATGAGGCATTTAAATAAAAAATACTTTGTAAATTTTACCATGCTAGATGAAGCAGAATATTGGGAAACTGGCAATAGAGCAAATGCTGAAGCAAAAATTAGCTTTTTGGCTGAAAAAATAGCAGCTCTTGGCAATGGCTTAAAAAATACAAAAATGAAAGAAGGAGAAACGATGGAAGATTTTATAAAAAGAATAGCAGCTGTTTTGTAAATAGTTTATAAAGTTTTAAAATAAGTACATTAAAATCATTTTGCACAATTTTAGTACTTTTGTACAATGACAAATCTATCCGTAAACATAAATAAAATTGCCACCTTGCGCAATGCACGTGGTGGCAATAATCCTGATGTAATAAAGGCTGCGCTTGATATTGAGCGTTTTGGTGCATATGGAATAACAGTACATCCAAGACCAGATGAAAGACATATTACTTACAAAGATGTGTACGATTTAAAAAAAATAATTACTACCGAATTTAATATTGAAGGAAACCCAACAGAAGATAGTTTTGTAAAATTGATATTAGAAAATAAACCTACTCAAGTTACACTTGTGCCAGATGCCGTTGGGCAAATAACGAGTAACCATGGTTGGGATACGATAACACATCAACAATATTTAAAAGACATTATTGCTATTTTTAAAAAAGAAGGAATACGAGTTTCTATTTTTGTAGATGCTGATGTAAAAATGATTAAAGCTGCAAAAGAAACTGGTACAGATAGGATAGAATTATATACAGAAAGTTACGCTAGGCAGTTTGCAGAAGGTAATAAGCAGTTGGCAATAGAACCTTTTGTTTCAGCGGCTTTACGAGCAAATGAACTTGGGCTAGGTATTAATGCAGGACACGATTTAGATTTGCAAAATCTACAATTCTTCGCTAAAAACATACCAAATTTATTAGAGGTTTCTATTGGGCATGCACTTATATGCGATGCGCTTTATTTGGGATTAGAAAATGCGGTGCAGATGTATAAACGACAATTGGCTAACTTTCAACTTTAAACTTTTTAAACTTTTCAAACCCCCTGCTACTTAATCACCTGCATCAACTTATATTCCAACGCAGCACCTCTTAAATTTTTACCAATTAAATTCCCTTGTGGGTCTATTAAAAAGTTTTGAGGAATACTTTGAATACCAAATTGAAGTGCAACTGCATTACTCCAAAATTTAAGATCGCTTAAGTGCTGCCAATTTAAACCATCAGCCGCAATAGCTTCCATCCATTTTTGTTTATCTCTATCTAGCGATATACCTAAAACTGTAAAATTTTTATTTTTGTATGCCTCGTATGAACGCACAACATTAGGATTTTCTGCTCTGCAGGGTCCACACCAACTAGCCCAAAAGTCTACCAACACATACTTTCCACGCAAAGAAGACAACGTAACTTCTTTTCCACTGGTATCGGGCTGAGAAAAATCTGCCAATGGTTTACCATAACCCGCAGCTTTTGTCTGCTCTATTTGCTGACCAATATAAGCACCAATAGTAGATGCTTTTACTGGACCCGAAAGTATATTGTACATTTCTTCTTGCTTAATATAATCGCCAGTAATTTGACTATGTCTATAAATTGCCAAAGGAGAAACGTAAGAAGTTGGATGGGTAGTTACAAATTTTTCTACAACAGTTGCTGCCTCATTCATAAAACCAACATCGTATCTTCCTTTACCATTAAATAAATCTTGGTATTTTATTGTAGCTGTATTGAACTCTGCAAAATCGTTATGGGAAGAAGAGCCAGTAATCTCAGCTGTTTCAAAACCACCATCTTTTGCATTTACAGTTACATTACTATTATCTATAAAAATTGTAATAAAAGGCGGTTGGCCATTTACACCTAAAATTTTAAAATCTGGATTAGCCACTTTTCCAGTAAAAGAAAATTTTCCTTTTTGTACTGTTGTACTTTGTTCTTCTGCGCCCGAACTTCCATTAAGCATTTTAATAGGAGTACCATCTGGTATACCAGCAACAGTAGCATTAATTTTAAATCCATCAAGAGTTTTTACAGCCACTGGAGCTTTTTTTGCCAGTACTTTTTTTACAGGAGCTTTTACAACAGTTTTTTTTGTTTGAGCATGTACAAATGCTGGCAAAAGTAAAATCAAAAAGAGGAAACGTTTCATTTTTTCGGTTTAGGTATCGCAATTTAGTTTATTCATTCAAAATATAAACACAAAATTTTATCTAATTGTTTTCACAAATGCAAGAGTAGCCATTTGTATGCTTTTGGCTTTAGCAATAGCCTTAATATAAGCACTACCAATTATCGCTCCTGAAGCATATTTACAGGCATTTACAAATGTTTTTTTATCATTTATTCCAAAGCCAATCATTAGTGGGTTTTTAAGTTTCATAGATGATAATTTCTTAAAATATTCATTTTGCCCATCATTATTTAATGTACTACCTGTAACTGAATTAGATGAAACCGCATAAATAAAACCAGTACTCAATTTATCCGCCTCCAAAATTCTTTCTTTACTTGTTTGTGGTGTTATCAAAAAAATAAATGAAAGGTTATTGCTGACAAAATATTTTTTATAAATATGTTCGTATTCAAACATAGGTAAATCTGGTAAAATAATGCCTGCTACACCAACAGAAGCTGCCATTTTACAAAATTTTTCTAACCCATATTGCATTACAGGATTTAAGTACCCCATCAAAATTATTGGTACATGAATAATTTTTTGAGCATTTTTCAATTGTTTAAAAAGTAAGTCAATAGTCATACCATTTGCAATAGCAATCATGTTACTATCTTGTATTACTGGCCCATCGGCAATGGGATCGCTATATGGCATGCCCACTTCTATCATATCTGCCCCCGCTTTTTGTAATGACAATAAAACCTCAGCAGTGCTTTCCTTTTTAGGAAACCCCGCAGTACAATAAACGTTTAGAAGGTTTTTGTTTTTTGTTTGAAAAAGGATTGTTAATTTATTATTCATTATTTATTCTTTTGAAATAACCATACACAAGAAAGTTAAAATCGAAAAGGAGTACATACTTGAGAATTGAGCATTGAAAATTGAATATTGAATATATATTATTTGTGTTTTAAAATGCTCAATATTCAACACACAATTTTCAATATTCAAATAAAAAGCCTACAAATATTTTATGTAAGTTCCCAAATCCTTATCTCCTCTCCCACTCAAATTTATCACCACTACATCATTCTTTTTAAATTTCATATTTTCCAATACTGCAAATGCATGTGCTGTTTCCAATGCAGGAATTATACCTTCTGTTTTTGATAAATGAAAAGCTGCTTTAAGCGCATCATCATCTGTAACACTTATAAATTTTGCACGCTTGCTTGCATATAAGTTTGCATGCATAGGGCCAATACCTGGATAATCTAAACCAGCTGAAATGCTGTGTGGCTCTACTACTTGGCCATCTGTTGTTTGCATCAATAAACTTTTACTGCCATGCAAAATACCTGTTGTGCCCAAAGCTGTTGTAGCTGCACTCATTCCACTATTTACACCACAACCTGCTGCTTCTACTGCTATTATTTTTACTTTTTTATCTTCTAAAAAATGATAAAAAGCACCTGCAGCATTGCTGCCACCTCCTACGCAAGCAATCACATGTGTAGGCAACACTCTGCCTGTTTGTTTTTTAAGTTGTTGCTTTATTTCTTTGCTTATCACACTTTGAAAACGAGCCACCATATCTGGATAAGGATGCGGCCCTACCACACTTCCAATAATATAATGCGTATCTGTTGGGTTATTTATCCAATCTCTAATAGCTTCGTTGGTGGCGTCTTTCAGCGTTTTACTGCCGCTTGTTGCAGGTATTACTTTTGCACCAA
>JAYTGY010000479.1:0-13270 GCA_043733065.1 Ferruginibacter sp. | reverse complement strand
TACAAAATTAACGCAATAGTGCTAATATTATTTTATTGTTATCAACCGCATGTTAATATTTGTGAAAACATTGTGTTTTCATTATTTTTAAAATAGCATAGCTGAAGTTAATATCTAATCTTTACCCAATATTTATTAGTCTGATAATATTTGTACTCTACTTCAGAAAGCAAACTTTTTTTGAAATAAAAATGCAGCAGACCAACATACGAAATAACTTTACCGAAACATGGCAATAATATTGCTAAATAATAATTTAAAAATAGAATAGATAATAAGAAAATGATGATGAAAATAATACCACTACTGCGAGTATTAAATATTAAAGAAGCCATTAATTTTTATACCGAAGTGTTAGATTTTGAATTAAAAGACCCCGACGATATAGAAAATGATTGGGGAATACATATAATAAACGGTGATGCAGAATTGCAACTTACAAAAGGAGAAGAAGACCAAAAACTAGGCATTGCCATTTATGTATTGGTAAATAATATTGATGCGCTCTTTGAAAAATATATGAACCGAGGCTTAGATACAGCGACCAAAAAAGACTCGCCAGTGCACCAAGCCCCACTAAATCAAACATGGTGCACCAGAGAATTTTATGTAACCGACCCAAGTGGAAATACGCTAAGATTTGTGGAGGTGGGTAAATAATTGAAAAATATTTAATAGATGGCTACATTTATTTCCAAAAAACACATTACAATATTTCATAATTTGAAAATATCTCCGTATCTTTTCAAAAAATATTATAAGCATGAACAATCCAACTACTGCTGTAAAAAGCGCAAGCGAAAATGGAACAGTAACAGATGATACATTACCGTTTCTTTATCCAATTATTTATTCGGCAAATTTTAAAATTGGCACCTTAAAGCACGCTGCCATTGTGTTAGAATTATGGAAAGATTTTGATGACAACACTCTGGACAATGGTACACATGTTTTTGCTGATGAAGTGAGAATGGATTTTGCAGATGGCACATCATTTAGTGGAAACCGAAATGATTTTATGAATGTGATGAAGCAACAACGAAAAACATTTAAGGCTTTTATAAGTTATATTGATGCTGTTGTATCCCTTGCGCCACAAGGAAAAAATGAAACATGGGCTTGTGTGTGGGGCAAGCAAGTAAGTGAAACGATAGATTATGTGCACAACGAAGTTTTGATAAACGAAAATTGGATGTTTGATGCAGCAGGTAAAGTGAGTTACATACGTCAGTTTAGTGCAGTGCCGCAGCCATTGATTGGTTAGGGATTGTTTACATCTATTACATCTAACATAAATAAACTAAATGAATATAAAGTAAACTGTCAGCCTGAGCCTGTCGAAGGCGGAGTTTGAGACGGTAGCCCCAAGTTCGACAAGCTGCTAATGACATGTTTACTAAAAAGCTAAAAAACAATATTTTACAAAATTAATTTTAGCTACAAAGTCTCGAAGACACAAGGAAAAATGCGTAGCATTTTTTGTACTTCGTGCCTTTGCGCCTTGGTGGCAGGCCATATTTTTTGCAGCGAAGCTGCGGAAAGCTATTCTTAAATGTCATTTACAAAGAGCTTAAAAAACTTTTTTATGAGTGCCTCACTTAGACAGATTTTAAATTCATAACATTTACTAATAGCCTAAAAACTTTTATGAATGCTTCAGTCTTTAATTAAAAATTTTAATCAAGCACTTCATAAATTACAGTAGCACCATTTTTATTTTTCAAATTTACTTCGCCTACTTTTTTACAATTAAAAGATTCTTTTATTTTTTGATAAATATTTTCAGTAATTAATATTTGCCCTTCGGTAGCACAAGATTGTAAGCGCTGTGCAATATTTACCACATCGCCAATAACAGTATAATCTAACCTGCGCAAACTTGCCGAGCCAATATTGCCCGATACCATTTCGCCACTATTTATACCTATAGATACTTTGGGTATAAAGGCTACATGCTCCGAAAGCGATGGTTGCTTTTCAATTTTTGAACGAACCGCTAAACAGGCATCTAATGCTCTATCTAAATGATAACCTCCGCTAAATACAGCCATTATTGCATCGCCAATAAATTTATCTATGTGGCCGCCTTGTGCTAATATTTCTTTTACCATCACATCAAAATAATTGTTCAATAATTTTACCACTCTATCTGCTGGTTCATTTTCGCTGATAGTAGTAAAACTACAAATGTCTAAAAAAACTACGGTAGCTTCTACGGTTTCATTTGCCATTAAAGATGCTTCAAACTCGTGGCTTCCCATAAAGTTGAGTACATTTTCATCTACATACATTTTAAGAATATTATTTTCTTTAATAGCCTTAAAAGTTTCTCTTATTTGAAGAACTTGCTTAAATGTTTTTTCAATGGTTAATGAAAGGTCTTCAAAATTTATTGGTTTGGTAATAAAATCAAATGCACCACGATTCATAGCCGTACGAATATTTTCCATATCGCCATAGGCAGATACAATTACCGATTTTATTAATGGTGAGGTTTCGCTTAAGCGGCTGAGCAAAGTTAAGCCATCCATCTCGGGCATATTTATATCACTCAATACAATTTCCACATCAGGATTGCTGATTATTTTTTCTAAGGCATCTTTTCCATTTATTGCAAAAATAAATTGGTATTCATTGTCTCGTATTTTTTGGCGAAACTTTTGCTTAATGAGTACTTCTAAATCTGCCTCATCATCGGCTACTAAAATTTTTGCCATTAGTTTAATGTTTTTAATTTTTCTTTTAAGAGTGTAAAATCTACAGGCTTGGTTAAAAAATCATCTGCTCCCAAAGCTTTTGCTGCATTAAAATTTTCTGCATCGCCATATGCGGTTATCATCATTACCACTGGAGGCGGTTGGTGTTTTACTTGTTTTATTTTTTTCAATAATTCTAGCCCACTCATACCGGGCATATTTATATCCGACAAAATAGAAACTTTTTCGTGGTCGTGTACATACAAATAATCCAATGCTTCTTCGCCCGAAAATGCAAAAGAAAATTCCATTTCGTGGTGTTTTATTTCGTTTCTAAATTTTTGTTCAAAAAGAAACTGCACATCTTTTTCATCATCTACAACTAATACTTTCATTTTTATTTTTTCTTGTTTTATTGCGGTAAAATAATTATAAAATCAGAACCTTCATTTTCTTTTGTTTCAACTTTTAATTCGCCATTATGCGCTTTTATAATATCGTAACTTAGCGACAAACCCAAGCCTGTGCCCTGCCCTGTTGGCTTTGTGGTAAAAAATGGTTGAAATATTTTATCCAATACTTTTTGTGGAATGCCATTGCCATTATCGCTTATTCTTATTTCTATTTTATTACCTATTTTTTTTGTACTTACCGTTACTGTAGGTTCATAACCTTCAGGTTGTTGCTTTTTCTTTTCCGATATTGAATAAAATGCATTTGTAATTAAATTTAAAATTACCCTGCCAATATCTTGTGGTGCAATATTTGTTTCTTTAATGTTTTCATCAAATTCAGTTTTCATGGTGGCATTAAAAGTCTTATCTTTTGCTCTAAGCCCATGATAAGCCAATCTTAAATATTCATCTGCTAATATATTTATGTTGGTCAATTCTTTTTGGCCATTGTTCCTGCGGCTATGTAGCAACATTCCTTTTACGATACCATCGGCTCTTTTGCCATGGTGCATAATTTTTTGTTCGTTACCAAAAATGTCATTTGCAAGTAATACAGCTTCTTCATAATTACCTTTATTCATTTCTGTCTGCATTTCTTCAATAAGTTCCATATTTACTTCCGAAAAATTATTCACAAAATTTAAGGGGTTTTGTATTTCGTGTGCAATGCCTGCAGTAAGTTCGCCAAGCGATGCCATTTTTTCGGATTGTATAAGCTGCGCTTGTGTTTCTGTAAGATTATTCATAGTTTCATTTAACACACGGTTTTTTATTTCACTTAACTGCTTTTGTTTGTCTAACTCAAACATGTTTCTGCTAATTTCATTTTTGGCTTCTTCAATATTCTTTTTTTGTTTTTCTATTTCTTCTATACTTGCATTAAGCACATTTGTTATAGCAGCTTTATCTAAAACAGTGCGGTTGTATTTAAATTCGGCAACGGCTACAATTTTTTCAATTGCTTTTATTTGTGCAAAAATTAAAGCTTTGTCTTCTTCAGAAATAATTAAGCCTTGTATAATTTTTTTTAATTGTTCCAATGAAATTTAAGCTTGGTGAAAAATAATTTTATAAATTTAGTTTTTTTCTTCTAAAATTACCATAGAACAGGTTTCGTTATGAAAATCGCATTTGCTATCTTTTGCTGTGCCTATTTCTCCATATGTAAAAAATCCGATTAATGGTTTGTCCCAAATTCCTCTTATCATAGTTGCTTCATCGCCTGTCATTGGGCCAAGTGCCATATGCCTTGCCTTACACGAAAACATGATGAGTGCATCTGCTTTTGGCATTATTGATTTTAATGCACTTATACGTTCAGTCGTTTTTTCAATTAAATCAAAACCTGGTTGTACAGAAAATTTTACTTTACTTCCTTCAGGAATACCACCAGCAAAAATTAATGCACGGCTTTCAATATCTACCATTAGTGGAGCTCTTAGCACAGTATTGCCATTTGCTTTGGTAAGTTGCAAAGGATATTGTGCAAAATTTTGAGCAATAATTTCAGCTGTATTGTCCACACTTTCTGTAAACTGAAAGTATTTTACAAACACATCTACCGCGGGTTCATTGTCTATTGAATAAACTACATTACCAACCGCTTTTGTAATCGTTTTTTCAATACCAATATTATCCCAACCGCTGGTGGCCAATCCTTTTACATTTATTTTTTCATTATCAAGTATCAATGCAATAAGCCCGTTGGACGATTGAAAGTTGTTGCTAAATACATACGATGCTTTCATGGTTAAATCATCTCCAGCTAGCCCACCAAATAATGGAATGGTACTATCAAAATCTTGCACGCCATTTATTATTTGCTCTGCATCTATTGTTAGCCCACTCGATATTACAACAATGGATGGATTGGTAAAACAAGCTTTTGCAAACCTTGCCATATCGTTAGATGTCTTATATGTATTTACATCATGCCCATCTTCAGTAAATATTTTATAATATTCTTTTTTTATATCTAGCAACATGATTACCGATGATTTTTCAATTACTTCTGTATCTATTATTTCTCCTGCTGTTGTAGAGCCAAATAAGTCTATCTTTTTTTCATTAAAAAAATCAATTAAACTATCTCTATTTTGCGTTATAGAACAAAAGGTGATGGCAAGGGTTGGTGCAAAGCCGTCTTCAATGGCTTTTGCAAATTTCAATTTTATTTCATCTATATTTTCTCCAAATATATTTTTTGCTTTCATGGTATTATTTTTATTTTATAGTGGGAATTATTTCAGTTACATTTTTTATGATGATATTCATTATTTGTGGAATGAAAGAACCTTTTATCGTATTGCTCAACCATGGATTCATGATGGTAGAAATAATAAAATTGAGCGATTCGTCTGGTTTATAACTACCAGTAAGGCCCAAGCGTTTTCTTAAATTATCCATTAACAAATCGCCATACACATTTCTGGTAAATGCCGATGCAGTTACCACCAATTCGGTATCGTGTATATCTGTATCTGTAGGGGTAAAACTAAATTTTTTATAAATTGCAAAATTAAATTTGTTCAATTTATCCTCATCGGTATTTATTGTTTTATCGGCATTGTAAAAATTATACATGTAGGTAATAATGGTTTGATCGCCGCCCAATTCCTTAAACAAACTAAATGCTTCGGTATCGGCAATTAATTGTTCATTGGTTTTGTTTACAATTCTATCTCTAATAAATTCGTATTGTTTTTGTATTTCTTCTTTGCTTTTGTTTTGTTGTACAGCTGGTATTGGAATAAGTGGCACTACAAAAAATGGAAGCTCTTGAATATTTAAACAAACAAGCGATGCATAAAATCTTTTTGCATTAAAAAAACATTCTCCAGAAATTTTTCCATACCCATCTGTATTTGGCCTTATAACTTTATGGCTAAAATAAACTGCCGCAGCTGCTGCACCAGGCTTAGAACCCTCTACACCATACACACCAACTGTAGGATCTACACCACCATGATAAACCACTGGTGCAGTAAATGAAACCAAATTTCGCATAGCGGAATTTCTGTAACACAAGCCACCAGCAGGATACGGCACGTAACCAGATTTATGTGGATCTACCGTAATGGAATCTGCCAATTGCATAACCTGATATTGTTCCGTTACATATTTACTCATGGGCAAGGCAATAATGGCTGCATCATTTATTGATGTAAATGAAGTAGGGTCTGTTTCATCGGCACTATTGAGCATGGTTTTGTAATAACCGCCCCAAGCCGCATCTACATGTATGGCAAATTCTAATCCTAGTTTTCTATAATCTTCTCTTGCTTTTAAAATATCTTTTAGAGGATCTACAGCGCTTTCTTCTGTTGTGCCAATAATTACTACCACATTCATTACCGGAATTTTTTCACGTATGCAACGATCTAATGCAAGGCGTAAATCTTGTACATTCATACGTGCATTAAGATCTACTTTTATAGACCACATATTATTTGCACCAATACCTAAAATGGCTGCTCCTTTTGGCCAAGAATAATGTTTCGTTGCAGTGCAAATAGATACTGGTGTTCCTTTTATATCGGGTAAATATTTTGTAAGTATTTCGTGATACCCTATATTTTGTACTGTGTAATTTGCAATAAGATTACTTACCGTTGTAATATCAATGCTGTATTGCGTAGCAATATTATTTGCCATGGCAAGTACTTCATCTATAGGTAAATTTAAAATTGTCCAACTATCCAATGAAAGTAATCTTGCAGGTGTGCCATCCAATAAAGTTACCATAAAATTTCTTGCAGGCGCTAAACTGGCTTCATTCATAATAGCAGCTCGTACACTTGTAGCATAAAATTTTAAATTTCTTGCCATCCACAATCCTTCTAAATTTGCAACAGAACCATCGCAGGTTATATGCCCCCAACCAGTAATTTTCCCTGGCGGTAACGTAAACTCTCCAGGTTTTTTTCCAATGGGATTTACAGAATAGCCAAGCATTTTACACAATTCATTTCCCACATGCATTTCTATTAATGTAGTAACTGGCGATGCTTCTGCGGCTACATTATTTTGATTGTACAACAACGCAGCAAAGTACCCGAGTATGCCAGGCATTGTACAATCCCAAAGCATATGCCCAACTGTGCGCATGCTAAAAAAAGTGCCAGAGCTTTGCAATTGTTTTATGAGCTTGTCGTACTCATACCCCATCAACTGCATGGTATTTTTAAACCCAGGCGATTGTTGAATGGCTGCATCTAAATAATCTGGATCATTAGGAAAATAACTTTTTCTGTAGTTAACATTTCCAAGAACTGCGTAGCCCATCAACTCCTGCATATATTTTGCATTGCTGCCTCTTGTTCCTAAAAAAAGCGCTTCCAATGTTTCGGCACCAATGCCTTTTAGTTTTATTCTGTCTTCTTCGGGTTGGTTTAAATGTGCTTCTAATAATTGCTGTGCAAAAAGAATTGAATGTGCTTTGGTTGTGTGCTGCATGATTGATAAGGTTTTGATGTTAAAAAAATCCTGTAACAATTCATAAGGGAACATTTAAAATAACATTGTAAACACTAGTGCATTTAAATATTAAATTAGTATTGTCTTCACAAGTATGGATTTGTTCAATTTTAAGAAAGCCTTCCATTTTTTGTGGGGAAGTTGCAAAAAATAATTATAGAACTATGGGGGGAAATAATAACTAAATATAGCAACTATATTTAATATAAAAAAGTATTTTTTTTATTGATAGGCTAGAAAGTATAGTTACTTGATAAAAATGAATAAAGGCTAACAAAACAACTGTAAAAATGTAGTATTTTAGTTGAAGAATATAGGCAAAATTATACATTAGAAATTAAATATTGAAGATAAGCTTCTTTAAAAACTGATTTTTTTTCTTTGCAATATTTTGTGTGAAATGTATGTTTTTTAAGAAAAGAAATTTGCTTGTTGTTCCATTCCTTTTCTTCTAAAAAGGGGTTTAAATATTTCAGTTCTTTAAATAAACTATTAGCCAATGTTGCGGCATTATTTGTACCTAAATATTCGAGATCTGCATCGGCAATTATTTCTTCCAATTTACTTTTTGGAATGTTATTTAATTTAGTAGCCATTATTATTTTGCAAATTGTATCAATATCATTATTTGTAAATTCGTACTTTGGTAAATATTTTTTTGCAAGTTTACAGCTTTCTTCTTCATGACCTTTGTAAGTATTTATATAACCAGTATCGTGCCAGCAAGCGGCTGTAAATAATAGTTCAATTTCTTTGTTGTTACAGTTTTCGTGTTGGGCTATTTCTACTACCTTTTCTACTACGTACATCGTATGCATTACATTATGATAATACAAATGCACAGGCAAATTATTTTTCAATAATTCCACCACAAAATCTTTCATTACATCGTTATTTGGCATGCGACTTTATTTTTAAAATACCACCTGCGGCTTCTTTAATATTTTGTACAAATACAAAAGCTTTAGGATCTATTTCTAAAACTGCTTGTTGAATTTGGTTTACTTCTAATCGAGTAACAATGGTAACAATGATATCGCAATTTGTTTTTATTTCAAAACTGCCTGGCAAGTACCCACGCTCACCTTTATAAACCGTAATACCTTTTGCCAATTCATTTACCAAATAGTCTTTTACCCTATCTTCTTGCGATGTAATAATATTTATGGCTGTATATTGTTCAATACCATCCACAACATAATCGGTAGCACGAGTAGCAGAAAAATAGGTAATTAAAGAATACATGGCAGCTTCTAACCCAAAATGAAAAGCTGCACCAGCAAAAATAAAAGTATTAAATATCATAATAATTTCGCTATTGGATAATCCTGTTTTACGTTTTGTAAAAACAGCAATAACCTCGGCACCATCAATTACGCCGCCTGTGCGTATAACCAAGCCCACACCTGTGCCCATGAGCAAGCCTCCAAAAACAGCAATCAATAATTTATCGGAAGTAAAAGATGGTATGTGTACAAAAAATAATCCAATAGAAAGAAGCATAGCAGCAATACTTGTTTGTACAGCAAATGTTTTACCAATTTTTTTATAACCCATGTATATAAATGGTAAATTAAGCACGAGCGTCAGCAAGCTAATGTGTATATGAAATGCTTCAAAAAGCAACAACGATATTCCTGTAATGCCACCATCTAAAAATTTATTGGGTATCATAAATCCTTTCATAGCAAACACAGCCATACTACAACCTACAATAATTTGTAAGATATTTTTTATACCAAAAATATGTGCCCAATTTACTTTATCAATTTTGTGTGCGGTTGCCATAAAACATATGGGTTAGTTTGGTTATGTAAATTAAGACTCTCTTTTGAGATTTGTGTCATTATTTTTAAAAAAGCGATAAAAAGTATTTCATCCACATTTTTTATAGCGCATAGCTTGCACATTTTATTTGCATATTACAAAACAATAGCTCCAAAAAAAATCATTTTTTTTACTAAAATTATTTTACGTTTTTTAAAGTCAGCGAAAATGTTCTATTGTTATTCCACATTTCGCTTACTTACTTTTTTCCTTCAATCAAACATATGCTTTTTTTTAGTTTTGCTTATAAAAATTACTCATCTAATCCTACTCTCACAAACGCCCTTGCATGCGGGAATGTGTGCTCGCCAAGTGTTCGTATTTTTTGCAACAATGCAAGTAAGGACAGTATATCATCTTGTGCATCTGGCAGCCATTGCATAATATGTTGCCATGCTACAATGCATCTATCAGTAGCAATGAGAGCTACTTTGGCAGAGCCATTGCTATCGCTTTCAAAGCTGTCATCTTCCATATCATCATCAAATGTGGGTAATGCTCGCATAAATTTTACTCGTATTTGAAAGAGATACCAGTTAATAATTTCTAAGTATTCATTTAATTGTATAATCTCACTTTTTGCCTCTACAATATCTTTTGCACCTAGCTCTACCAATTGCAAAAGTGTTTCTCCTCTTTGTTTTAAGGCTTTGTTATTTTCTAATAAATCCTTTGCCTCCTCCATATATTGTTTACTGTATTTTATGAGCGGATGCTTTACCATTTCTTGTCGCTTCTTTTTTACAGTAGCCATATACAACTTCATTTCAGCATCATCATTATCAGTAATGGTAATGCCATGCTGCTCTGCTATTTTTTTTAATTGTGTAATAGCATCAGTAAAACTATTGGCTATTTTATTCCAAAAAGCTTTGTTGTTTATATCATTTTCTTCGGGCGAAAGTTCTTCTTCGCTTTTATATAATGAACAGTTGCTTGTAAAATTGCAGCGTTCGCACCATCTATCGCAGTAGTTGTAAATACCATCTATATGTTTTGGATTGGCAGCCATTTGTATTTTATTTTGATACACTAAATGTAATATTTCTTTTCTTTACATAATCATAGCTTGGCAAAACATTTTCTTTTTTTTGCATTGCCACTTCTATTCATTAACTTACTTTTTTGCAGCATAAAATAAACCCAGAAATTATATTACATGAAGATTATTGAAATAAAAGCACTAAGAGGACCAAATTATTGGAGCATACGCCGAGGCAAGCTCATACAGATGAAGATTGATTTAGAAGAAATGGAACAGCGCCCAACCAATAAGGTAGCAGGTTTTAGAGAGAATTTAGAAAAACTTATTCCTAGTTTATACGAACATCGCTGCAGCGAAAATAAACCTGGTGGTTTTTTTGAACGTGTAGATGAAGGCACTTGGATGGGCCATGTAATGGAACATATTGCTTTGGAAATACAAACCCTTGCAGGCATGGATATGGGCTTTGGACGCACACGAGGCACAGGCAAAGAAGGTGAGTATTATGTAGTGTTCAATTATATGGAAGAAGCGGTGGGTGTGTTTGCTGCAAAAGCTGCATTCAACATTTGCGAAGCATTAATAGAAGGTAGGGCTTACGACTTGCATGCAGACATACAAACAATGCGAGAGTTGCGTGAAGAAACTCGCCTTGGCCCAAGCACAGGTTGCATTGTAGAAGAAGCAGCAAGGCGAGGCATTCCATTTATTCGATTAAATAAAAGTAGCCTTGTACAATTGGGTTATGGTGTAAACCAACAAAGAATACGAGCCACTATTGCAGGTACTACAAGTTGCATTGCTGTAGATATTGCTGGCGATAAAGACGATACAAAAAATTTATTAGAAGCCGCAGAAATACCAGTACCAAAAGGTAGTTTAATTCGTGGCGAAGAAGGATTGAAAGATGCCATTGATAAAATTGGATATCCAGTGGTATTAAAACCATTGAATGGAAATCATGGTAAAGGAGCTACAACAAATATTGTAAATTATGAGCAAGCTTTAACTGCACTAGATGCGGCACAAAAATATGGTCGTACCGTAATTGTAGAAAAATATATTACTGGTTTCGATTTTCGTTTGCTGTGCATCAATTATAAATTTGTATGTGCTGCATTGCGTACACCTGCCGCCGTTACAGGCGATGGCGTGCATAGCATACAGTGGTTGATTGATGAAACCAACAAAGATGAACGCAGAGGATATGGGCATGAAAAAGTGCTTACACAAATTACCATAGATGATTTTACTCAAAAAATGTTGGATGATAAAGGTTATACTTTAGAAACTGTTCCACCAAAAGGTGAACTCGTTTTAGTAAAACCAACAGCCAACCTTAGTACTGGCGGCACTTCTACAGATGTTACAGAAGAAGTACATCCGTCCAATATTTTTATGGCGGAGCGTATTGCAAAAATTATTGGATTAGATATTTGTGGTATAGATATAATGGCGCCGAACTTAAAAGTACCAATAACAGAAAATGGAGGTGCTGTGCTAGAAGTAAATGCAGCACCGGGTTTCCGCATGCATATAGAACCATCGGAAGGTATTGCAAGAAATGTAGCCGAGCCTGTTATTGATATGCTTTTTCCTAACAAACAAAATACTGGGCTCATTCCTATTATTGCTATTACGGGTACAAATGGAAAAACTACAACAAGCAGACTTGTTGCACATATTGCTAAAACGGCTGGGTACAAAGTTGGCTATACCACCAGCGATGGTGTGTATATTCAAAACCAGATGATGATGAAGGGAGATTGCACAGGACCTGCATCTGCACAGTTTGTTTTAAAAGATCCAACGGTTGATTTTGCTGTGCTGGAAAGTGCTCGTGGTGGAATTTTAAGAAGTGGATTGGCTTTTAGAAATTGTGATATAGCCATTGTAACAAATGTAGCAAGCGATCATATGGGACTTGGTGGTATAGATAGTTTGGAACAAATGGCTAGAGTAAAATCGGTAGTGGCAGAAACGGTGTATAAACATGGTTTTGCAATTTTAAATGCCGATGATGATTTGGTGTATGAGATGCGAAAAAATTTACAATGCAATGTAGCATTGTTTAGTATGGATGAAAATAATCCAAGAATTATTGAGCATTGTAAAAATGGTGGCCATGCTGCCGTTTTTGAAAACGGGTTTGTAACAATAATGAAAGGCACTTGGAAAATTAGGGTGCAAAAAGTATCTGAAATTCCGATTACCTATGGTGGCAAAGCATTGCACAATGTAATGAATACACTTCCATCTATTTTGGCAACTTATTTATACAGAAATATAAAAGTGGCCGATATTAAATTGGCATTGGAAACCTTTATTCCATCTCCTACACAAACACCAGGCAGGTTAAATCTTTTTCAATTTAAACATTTTAAGTTTTTAGCAGATTTTGCGCACAACCCAGCAGGCTTACAATTGCTTTGCGATTTTGTAAGCAAAATGGACGGCTCACCAAAAGTGGGAATTATTAGCGGCACTGGCGATAGGCGTGATGAAGATATTAGAGAATTAGGTGCTATATCGGCAAAGTATTTTGATGAAATTATTATACGACAAGATAGGCACTTGCGTGGGCGAACAGCTGAAAACATTGTTGATTTATTAGTTGAAGGTATAAACTCACACAAAACGAAAGAAATACCTGTTACCATTATATACAATGAAAAAGAAGCTATTATGCATGCATACAACACGGCAAAACCTGGTTCTTTAATTACGATAATGTGCGATGTGGTGGCGGAGGCACTTGATTTGATTAAGTCTTTAAAGGAAAAAGAAGACAGCGAATAATTTATTTATGCTCATCTTCCAAATAAGGGATG
>JAYTGY010000478.1:0-3183 GCA_043733065.1 Ferruginibacter sp. | reverse complement strand
GTTAAAATTTGCATTGGTTCTTTTGCCTGGTATGGTATTTACGGCATCCAATTTTTTTACAAATGTGTTGGTAGGATTGTAATAAATATTTGTGCCACCCGTATTATTAAAATTTGTATTTGCAAAATTAGTAGTAGCCAATATGCCAATGGTATTTTTATTGTTTATAAAAAAATCGGCACCAGCTTTTACGTTTATACTTTTATCATCGTTTTTCATTACCGATATTTGGTCGTACAATGTATCGTTTTGTATGCGGTACAAATCAATACCATTGCGGTTTATACCAATATTGCCGCCAGCATTTCCAAAAATATTTATTTTTTTATCTCTGTAATTTAAATTGAGTGAGCCATTGCCTTTTGGCGTAAACCCTTCTACAAAACCAAGGTTTGCGCTACCATTAGTACCAAACTTTTTATTTTTCTTTAACCTAATGTTTACTATACCTGCATTACCACTGGCATCGTATTTTGCACTTGGGTTGCTTATCATTTCTATGGCTTCTATATCGTTACTGTTTATACTTTTTAAATATGCGGCAAGGTCTTTAGTATCTAGTTGCATCATTTTGCCATCTACATATACTCGTACGCCTGTTTTGCCTTTCATGCTTATGTTGTCGTTGTTGTCCACCTGTACGCCTGGGCTTTTGCGGAGCAGTTCCAAAGCATCGCTACCTTGTGCATTTATACTTTGCTCTACATTAAATACGGTTTTGTCTGCCTTTACTTCTATCATTGGTTTTTTAGAAACCACCGTTACACCTTGCAAATTTTTTGATACTTCACCAAGTGATATGGCATCTGCATTTACCGTTTGCCCATCGGCAATGGTATAGTTTTTAGAATATTTTGTTTCGTAACCAATACCAGATAATTTTAATAAAAAGTCGCCGGTTTTAGTTGTAATAATTTCAAACTTACCATCGGCATCTGTAACATCAGCTTTTATGAGGCTACTGTCTTTTGCATTAAGCAAGCCAATGCTTATTGCTTTTAAAGCCTTGTTCTTACTGTTTGTAACAGTGCCATTTATTTTGTTTTGTGCATTTACTTGCATAGATATGGCTAATATGCCTATCGTAATCATTGTTAAAATTTTCTTTCTCATCGGTATCATTTTTTGTGTAACGCAAAGAAATAACAAAAAGTTACAATTTGATGACAAAAAAAGACGAACGGGTAATTTTAGAATACGAACGGTTTGTTTTGGGGTTTTCAACATTTTTATTAAAATGATAGAAACGAGGAATTAAATATTGTCAGCCGCGGTACTTATAAAATAAATTTTATCCTCTTTTCATATGAGATAAAGAAAAGGTTTTTCGCAGCTCCGCTGCGAAAAATACAGTTTGCCTCTAAGACACGAAGTAGAAAAAATGCTTCGCATTTTTCCTTTGTGTCTTAGAATCTTTGTGGCTATTTTTATTTTTGTAAAAAAAATTACAAAATGGCAATATTTTATCTTCTGAAAAAAAATAATATACTCCTTTATTCTTTATTTATTTTTACAACCATGCAACCAACCGAGATAGAAGATATTACCTATGATAACATTGATTACACAGACAAATCTTTGGCCAATACCATTTATACAAACTGTGTTTTTTCTAATTGCAATTTTATAAAATCAGATATTAGTTATGCTAGTTTTGAAGACTGCACGTTTAATATTTGTATTTTTTCTGAAACAATTGTAAACCTCACCCGATTTAAGAATGTAATTTTTAACGAAACAAAAATGATGGGTTTTCATTTTAACAATTGTAAAGAATTTTTATTTGAGCTTACTTTTAAAAATTGCCCATTGGATTATGCTTCTTTTTTTGAAAAGAAAATGCGCAATACTATTTTTACAAATTGTAGTTTGAAAGAAGTAGATTTTGCAAAAGCAGATTTAACAATGGCCACGTTTGCTAATTGCGATTTGCAAGATGCAATTTTTGATGATACTATTTTGGAGAAAGCAGATTTTCGTACAGCCATAAATTTTAGAATAGATCCACAACAAAATAAAATAAAAAAGGCCAAATTTTCTCACTTGGGTTTAGAGGGTTTGCTTGATAAATATGGGATAGAAGTGGAGTATTGAGATTACTCTTAAAAATAATTGAAGCTTCTTATAAATTATTAGGAAGCTTTCTTATTTAAGCTGACGGGGTTTGACAACCTTTCTTTTAAAGTATTGAAATGTTTGAGTTACCCTAACGGCGGCTTTAAGCCCCATTGGCGGTTTGGTAAAAGGTAAACATTTATTTTATTATGATTTTCTATTTTTAAATGCCATCAACAGCAAATTTAAAAACCATAATTTTGCAGCAATGGAAAACAACAAACTCCTTACCAACTGGCAAAAAAAAACACTAGAGCGCACAAAGCTGTATAAGAAATTTTTGCACAGAGCAGATAAGAAAATGACTCTGCGTGCTTTACCCGATTTAAACGAAGAAGCGTATGAAAACATCAATTGCCTTACTTGTGCCAATTGTTGTAAAAATTATAGCCCAAGGTTTAAAGCTACAGATGTAAAGCGCATATCAAAAGTAATGCAGATGAAAGAGGGCGTTTTTATAGAAACCTATTTAACCCTAGATGAAGACAATGATTATGTAACAAGAAGCAAACCTTGTCCTTTTTTGGGAGAAGATAATTTTTGTAGTATTTATGAAGATAGGCCAAGTGATTGTATTCGGTTTCCATATACAGATGAAGATGTAATTATAAAACGACAAGATATTACCTTAAAAAATTCTACTTTTTGCCCAATCGTTTATTTTGTGTTGGAAAAATTGATGGCAAAAAATTAGAAGTGCTCTAATATTTTTTTGCCACTAATGGCACGAATTTACACGAATCATTAGTGAAAATTTGTGTAATTCGTGGCTATTTATATTTTCTTTACTTTTCTAAATACGGAATTAATTTGCGCAGCTGCAAATCATTTTCAAATAAGCTATAATTTTGCATAAAATATAATACATGGAATCGTTAATAAAAAACCCGATAAACTTTACAGATAAAGCCATTGCCGAAGTAAAGCGCTTGATGAATGAGCCCGATTTTGATGGCACAAAACTGCTACGTGTAGGCGTAAAGGGTGGCGGCTGCAGCGGTATGACGTATGTGTTGGATTTTGATACGCTTAAAGATAACGATACAGTGTATGAAAAAGATGGCGTAA
>JAYTGY010000477.1:0-2909 GCA_043733065.1 Ferruginibacter sp. | reverse complement strand
CTTTGCCTTGCCTTGTATCTCTGTTACCCACTCATAATCCAGCTGGCGTTTATCTAAATTTGCTGCTATTACTTTTATGGTTATATGGTCGCCCATTCTAAACGTTTTGCCCGTGCGCATGCCTACTAGTGCGTAGTTGGCTT
Source organism: Ferruginibacter sp. (assembly GCA_043733065.1). Lineage (GTDB taxonomy): Bacteria > Bacteroidota > Bacteroidia > Chitinophagales > Chitinophagaceae > Ferruginibacter. The sequence goes on along the minus strand of JAYTGY010000477.1, from coordinate 2,766 downwards.
CATCTTGTCTAAAATCATCGTAGTCGCTAAGGTCTTTTACACTTACCAACCCTTCGCATTTATGCTCCACAGTTTCTACCCAAAAACCAAATTGCGAAACACCGCTAATGATACCCTCAAACTCATCGCCCAAAAACTGCTGCATGTATTCTACCTGCTTGTATTTATTACTTGCACGTTCCGCTTCCATGGCGCCACGCTCTCTATCGCTGCAATGTTTATTTTTTTCTTCCATGGCTTTATCAATAAGCAAATTCTTATCAAAAATGCTTTGCATTACTCTATGCACCATCACATCTGGATACCTACGAATGGGCGATGTAAAATGGCAATAGTTTTCGAAACCTAAACCATAGTGCCCAACATTTTCACTCGTGTATTTTGCCTTAGCCATGGTACGAATACCAAGCTGCTCCAACACATGCTGCTCGGGCTTTCCTTTTACATCGGCTAATAATTTATTAAAAGATGCTGCTACATCATTCGGATTTTTAGCATCAAATTCATAACCACATTTTTTTGCAAATGCAATAAACGGCGCAAGCTTTTCAGGATCGGGATCATCGTGCGTACGATACGAAAAAGGTATCGGCTCTTTATTCACTTTTATTTTAGAAACATATTCTGCCACCGTACGATTTGCGAGCAACATAAATTCCTCTACCAATTTATTAGCATCCTTGCTCTCTTTTATCATAATACCAATGGGCTTGCCTTTATCATCTAATTTAAATCGTACTTCTTGAGATGAAAAATTGATAGCGCCATTATCAAAACGTTCTTTTCTAAATTGTTTGGCCAAATTATCTAACAATAAAATAGGTTTAAAGTGAAGCCCATCCTTTGTTTCAATGGTTTGTTGTACTTCTTCATAAGTAAACCGATGGTTGCTGTGTATAACCGTTCTACCAATCCATTTGTGTTTTACTTCTGCTCGGTTGCTTATTTGAAAAATTACCGAGAAACAATATTTATCTTCATTAGGCCTAAGCGAACACAATTCGTTCGATATTTTTTCGGGCAACATTGGGTTTACTCTATCTGGCAAATACACACTCGTAGCACGGTCGTAAGCACTCTTGTCCAATATACTTCCTGGTGTTACAAAATGGCTCACATCGGCAATGTGTACACCAATTTCGTAATTGCCATTATCCAAATTTCTTACCGAAATAGCATCATCAAAATCTTTTGCATCGGCAGGGTCAATGGTAAACGTAAGAATATCTCTACAATCTTTTCGTTTTTTTAATTCTTCTCTTGTAATGTTAGGACTCAATGCTGCAGCAGCTTTCAGCACATCTGCATCAAAAGCTAATGGAAAACCAGCATGCACCAATATTTCTTTCATGGCCATATCTGCTTCGTTTTCTGCAGTCATTACAGCCACAATTTCGCCTTCAGGTTTTTTATCGCTCTTGTCCCATTGCAAAAATTTTGCTACTACTCTATCGCCATCTTTTGCGCCATTAAGCCTTTTAAAATCTATATGAAAATCGGGCATAGGATTATTACCGCCAGCTATAAAAAAAGCCATCGTACCTTTTACTTGCACATTGCCAATAAAATCTGTTTGTTTGCGCTCCACTACGGCAGTTATTTTACCTTCGGTGCGTTTGTTTTTATCGTAAGGGTTCATTACTTGCACCTTCACCGTATCGCCATGAAAAGCTTTGCCAAAATCGTTTGGTTTTACGATAATATCCTTCTCTCTGCCTTCCACAATTACAAAGCCCATACCACTGCGGCTTATTTCTAATTTACCTTTTACTACTTCACTTTGAGAAGTTATTTTTTTGCCATCCGAACTATTCTGTTTACTCATAAAACTTTTTCTATTGTATTAATTGTATGCAATGTACAAAATTAATTTTTGAGGTGGTGTTTTGGGGCGGTAAGCAAAATGAATGCCATCTTTTTAAAAGCTGGCATCCCTATAGCGAAATCTTATAATGAAAACTTAGGGCTGTTGGCTGCATCCCTTTGTTGTACAGTTGTTGCGGCTGTCCGTAGTAGTCCTCGTCGGTCGTTCCTCCCTCCTGTGGGCTACTACTTCCCATCCGCCAGCCCTTGAGCAGTGGTTCTTTTTTCAGCTTTTATTATGCAACAGATTGAAACGGAAGTTGCGTGGGGACACACTTATACGAAGCTAACAGTTAAAAAAAACATTATCGCATTCAAATTATTCGCATTATACATTTATCTTTACGCATAGGTAATATTTCATCCCTCGAAATATAAAGCCTTTTCCCTCCCATTATCCTCGCCTATTTTTTTTAACTTTAAATACACAAAGATGGAAACAGAAAATCTAGCTGATGTACAAAGTTTGGAGAACAAAAATTTAATAAAGGAAATTCGAAAGAGGAAAACTTCCAATTACAATCTTTTAGCAACAGGCGTATCGGGTGCCATTGTAGGTACTGCATTAATTGTATTGGCTTATTTAGTAGGAGAAGAAAGGTCGATTTATCCCACAACATATGTCATTTGTATTTGCGGCTACATAATCGGATGGATAGTCGCTCTTATATCTACCCCAATGAATAAAACAGATGAAGACAAAATAGGTCGTTTTACAAAAATGGCCGGTACTTTTTTAACAGGTTATTTATTAAGTAAATTAGATAAAATATTAGAAACCATTTTAGATCCTGCACAAGTATTTGAATCGATAACTGGTGTAAGAATACTTTTATTTATTTGTTGCTTTGGTCTAACTTTTATTATGGTTTATTATTATAGAGAGTATAAATGGAGCATAAA
>JAYTGY010000476.1:0-5074 GCA_043733065.1 Ferruginibacter sp. | reverse complement strand
TAGCGCTGTGGGGCGGTACCACACCCGATTTAGATGTGGAGCCATATTACGGAAGTAATTTTATGAGTCACCAAACAAAGCCGATTTACGAAAACGTGGTGCTTAACCTTAGTTGCCAACCTTGCAGCAAGTATGGCTTAAAAAAATGTCCGAAAGAACATTTTAATTGTATGGAAAAAATAGATGTGGATGCGTTGGTGGAGAAAGTAAAAGGCTGGTCTTAGTTTTTTACCACAAAGCATACAAAGGATTACACTAAGTACACTATTATTTTCATATTTTATTGCATAATCTTTTGCACATTCTATTGCATAATAAAAGTTGAGAAATGATTTACTGATGAATGGCTGCGGGATAGAAGTGGAAATCCTTTTTGCCTGCCTTTGAGGCAAAAAGATTGCAACGGATAGCCCGAACTCCTGTTGATTGAAAAACCAATCTTCACAGCCCTAAAGAAAAAAGAAGCAGAGAAAAATAATTTATAACAACAAACCCCGAAGGGGTTTAATTTGAGTAACCATGGGTGAAACCCGTGGACACGGATGCAGGACGCAGTCCGTGGACATGTGCACAGCGCATACACACATATACATACACCATGAGCACAAACAACTATACCATAAAAGCATCGGAAGCTTTGCAGCAAGCACAGCAAATTGCTTTTACAAACAAGAACCCAAACATAGAAGCAGAGCATCTTCTAAAGGCTTTGATAGATACCGAAGATTCGTCTGTAGATTATTTGTTGAAGAAAAATAATGTGACGGTAAATCTTGTTACGACGAAGCTGGAAGAGCTTATAAAAAAATTACCAACAGTAAGCGGCGAGCCTGCACAAACAATGGGTAGAGAAGCCAACAGTGTTTTGCTGCGTGCCAATGCTGTGCTTAAAACTTTTGGCGATGAATTTATAACGCCAGAGCATTTGCTGTTGGCTATTTTGCAAGGTGGCGATGCATCTTCAAAATTATTGAAAGATGCAGGGCTTACAGAAAAAGGATTGGTAGCATCTATAAAAGAATTGCGCCAAGGCGGCAATGTAAATTCGCAAACAGAAGAAGCGCAGTTTAATGCACTAAATAAATATGCAAAAAACTTAAATGAAATGGCTCGTGCAGGCAAGTTAGATCCTGTAATTGGTAGAGATGAAGAGATTCGAAGAACGTTGCATATTTTAAGCAGAAGAACAAAGAATAACCCAATACTCGTAGGTGAACCTGGTGTTGGTAAAACCGCTATAGCAGAAGGTTTGGCTATGCGTATTGTAAATGGCGATGTGCCCGAAAATATACGTACAAAAGTAATTTTTGCATTAGATATGGGGCAATTGATAGCAGGTGCAAAATACAAAGGCGAGTTTGAAGAGCGTTTAAAATCGGTGGTGAAAGAAGTGATAAGTGCCGATGGAGAAATTATTTTATTTATAGATGAGATACATACACTCGTGGGAGCGGGCGGTGGCGATGGCGCCATGGATGCAGCCAATATTTTAAAACCTGCATTGGCTCGTGGTGAGTTGCGTGCAGTGGGTGCAACAACTTTAAATGAGTATCAAAAATATTTTGAAAAAGACAAAGCGCTGGAAAGACGTTTTCAAAAAGTAATGATAGATGAGCCAAGTGTGGAAGATGCTATTTCTATTCTTCGTGGATTGAAAGAGCGTTACGAAACCTATCATCATATTCGTATAAAGGATGAAGCCATTATTGCGGCCGTAGAATTGAGTAACAGATATATGACTGACCGTTTTTTACCTGATAAGGCAATTGACTTAATGGATGAAAGTGCTGCCAAGCTTAGGATTGAAATGAATTCGATGCCAGAAGAATTGGATAAATTGGAAAGACAAATTCGGCAATTGGAAATAGAGAGAGAAGCGATAAAAAGAGAGAAAGATGAAGACAAATTAAAAGTATTGAATACAGAAATTGCTAATCTTTCGGTGGATAGAGACACGTACAAAGCAAAGTGGCAAGAAGAAAAAGAATTGGTAGAGCAGATACAAAATGGCAAAGCTGCTATAGAAGATTTGAAAGTGCAAGCGGAGCAAGCGGAGCGTAATGGCGATTATGGAAAAGTAGCAGAGATACGTTATGGCAAAATGAAAGCGCAAGAAGAATTGATTGAAGAATTGATGGAGAAGTTGGATAAACTTTCTGAAAGAAGATTGTTGAAAGAAGAAGTGGATGCAGAAGATATTGCTATCAGTGTTGCGAAAGCAACTGGTATTCCGGTATCGAAAATGTTGCAAAGCGATAAAGAAAAATTATTAAACTTAGAAGATGAATTGCACAAAAGGGTAGTGGGACAAGAAGAAGCGATAGAAGCTGTGGCCGATGCCATACGCAGGAGCCGTGCAGGTTTGCAAGATGTAAAGAAACCAATTGGTTCATTTATTTTTTTGGGCACAACTGGTGTGGGTAAAACAGAATTGGCAAAAGCATTGGCAGAATATTTATTTGATGATGAGGGCATGATGACGAGAATTGATATGAGCGAATATCAAGAAAAACATAGTGTGAGCAGATTGGTGGGTGCGCCTCCTGGCTATGTGGGTTATGATGAAGGTGGGCAATTAACAGAAGCCGTGCGTAGAAAACCATATTCTGTGGTATTACTGGATGAAATAGAAAAAGCACACACAGATGTATTTAATATTTTATTGCAAGTGCTGGATGATGGAAGATTGACAGACAATAAAGGACGTGTGGTAAATTTTAAAAACTGCATCATCATCATGACGAGTAATATGGGTAGCCAAATTATTCAGGATAATTTTGAAACAGTAACCGAAAAGAACAAGGAAGATGTGGTGGATAAAACAAGGATTGAAGTGTTAGAACTGCTTCGTCAAACCATACGACCTGAGTTTTTGAATAGGATAGACGAAGTAATCATGTTTCAGCCTTTGATGAAAAAAGAAATAAAAGGAATTATCAATATTCAACTAAATGGGTTGAAAAAATTGGTAGCAGAAAATGGAATTGATTTGCAGTTTAGCGATTATGCACTCGATTACTTAGCAGAAAATGGATACGATCCACAGTTTGGAGCTAGACCACTGAAAAGGCTTATTCAAAAGCAAATAGTAAACCAATTGAGTAAGAAGATATTAGGTGGTGATATTGATAGAACTGTGCCAGTTGTTGTGGATGTTTTTGATGGAACGGTGGTTTTTAGGAATGAAAAGCTTCATAAACAAAAAGCTAAAGAGACTAGTTAACAAAAGGATAACATTTATATAATTAATTGATAACAAACAATTTAAAAACGATATCCACGAAACTGTATAAACGGTAAACCAATTCTGGCAAAAATACTGTACATTTGTCAGAATTTAGTAAAAAGCTTTAGCGATTTATTACTTACAATTCGTTATAAATCAAGTAACAAAAACACTCTGCTAAAGTAGTGAAAAAAATATAAAAAAATGGCGTTTAAAAAAGAAGTAGTAGAAATTATTGAACCAAGAGATATATTTGTTGGTAACCCAAAAGCTGAAATAACGCTAGAAGAATTTGGTGAATATGAAAGTGAAGTTTGTGCTAATGCAAATGAAATAGTAAAGAAATTATTGGTTGAATATGATGGTGTTATTCGGTTCAATTTTAGGCATTTTCCACTTACAAATATACATCAACGTAGTTTAAAAGCTGGCGAGGCTGCTGTAGCAACTGGGCAAGAAGGAAAGTTTTGGGAAATGCACAACATTTTATTTGCAAATAGAAAAAACCTTGGAACAACTAGTTTAAAATTATACAGCAAAGAAGCTGGTGTAAACAATAAGCGATTCTTAGATGATCTTGTAAATGCAACTTATGGTTGGCAAGTGCAAGGCGATTTGAGAGAAGGATTAAACCGTGGTGTAAAAACAGTACCTGCATTTTTTATTAATGGTGATAGGGTAGAAAAAAATACATACGAAGAGTTAAAAAAAGGAATTGAGGAAGCTATAAAGAATTTGAAGAATAAAGGTAAAGGAAAACCTAAACCACTAGCAAAAATTTATGTAGAAGAAGTAGTGGAAACTATGGCACCTAAATATCCGGATAAAATTCCTGGAAAGCCAATTCCTGCAAGAAAGAAATCTACTTCTAAATTGACACCTACGCAAATAATAACAAAAGCTCCAGTAAAGCCTGCAGTAAAGGAATCTGCAAAAACGCCTGCAAAAGTAGTTGCAAAAGCACCAGTAAAATCTGTAGCTAAAGCTGCTGCAAAACCAGCAGCAAAGGCAGCAACTAAACCGGCAGCAAAAGCAAAACAAAGAGCATAGGATTATTGAAATATAAGAAAAAAACCACCTTTTTTGAGGTGGTTTTTTTGTAGACATTCGCCTGCGGCGAATGCTAATTGTTCCGCCTCAGGAGAGTGCGAATTGTATTGGTCTTTGGCTAATTTGTACCCCGTATTCGCCAAAGGCAAATACCTACAAGCATCCTATTTTATTTATCTTTGTACAATGATTGGTTTTAAAGCTACACTACAAAAATTTGGCATGCAAGGCCAAAAGACAGGATGGATATACATTGCGGTGCCTGCAGATATTGCCCAACAAATAAAACCAAATTACAAAAAAACTTACAAGGTAAAAGGCAAAATTGATAACGTAATTATTACTGCTGCTGCATTGTTGCCCATGGGCGAAGGCAATTTTATTTTTGCTGTAAATGCGCCGCTAAGAAATCAATTAAAAAAAATATTGGGCGCAGAAGTAAAAGTGCAGTTTGAAGAAGATGATGATATCGTAAAATTATCGGCTGAGTTATTAGCATCTATAGATGATTCACCAGAAGCTGCAACATATTTTAATGCCTTACCACCATCTCATAAAAATAATTATTCCAATTGGGTAAAATCGGCCAAGTCGGAGCAAGTAATTGCAAAACGTATTGCCACCATTATAAAAGCTTGCTCAATGAAGATGAGTTATAGCGAAATGATGCGTAAGAATAAGGAAGATAAAATGTAACAATAAAGCAATTTATTTCATTCCATCCGCCATCTTCATCACATCTTTTTCCATCTTCTTTTTATATGCTACTAATTTTTTAGAAAGCTCTTTATCATTTGT
>JAYTGY010000475.1:0-1976 GCA_043733065.1 Ferruginibacter sp. | reverse complement strand
GATATTGCAGATGCAGCAGGCGTAAACCTTGCCATGATATCCTATTACTTTGGCAGCAAAGAAGGTTTAATGGAATATCTTTTTCACGAAAGAATGGATGCTACCAAAATAAAAGTGGAACAACTTCTACAAAATAATAACATAGCAGCATTTGAGAAGGTAGAAATAATGCTAGGAGAATACATTACAAAAGTTATACAAAACCAATCTTTTTATAAAATTCTTGTATGTGAACAAATCATGAATAAGAATAAAACAATATTAAAGCTGTTGAAAGAGCTTAAAATGGGCTATGCAGCTATGTTTACAGAACTGGTAAAGGAAGGGCAAAAGAAAAAAGTTTTTAAAAAAAACGTGGATGTTGTATTAGCGCTCAATACCATGATAGGAACGGTAATACAATTTGTAATAAACAAAGAACATTACCGCACATTCAATAACATTAAAACTAACGAAAAAGATTTTAACTTATTTATGCAAAACACATTGTTTGCACACCTAAAAGAAATTTTTAAAACAATATTAGGATATGAATCGTAACATCATACTATTTTCTATTTTACTTTTTGTTTGTATAAATGTACATGCACAATTACCCCAAAAAATAGCGCTACAGCAAGCTATAGATATGAGCATAGCCAATAACAATAGTTTAAAAATAGCCAATGCAAAAATAATAGATGCAAGCACCAATGTTCAAGAAGCAAAAGAAAGACAATTACCTTCTGCAAGTGTAACAGCAAGCTACTTGCGGCTTGCAGGGGCAAAACTTGATTTAAAAAATAGTGTTGCTGGAGGTAATGGGCCAAAAGTAAACCAAGCCTTGTATGCGCTAGTAAATGTATCTATGCCTATATATGCAGGAGGCAAAATAAAATATGGTATAGAAGCTGCAAAATATCTTGAAGAAGCTGCAAAGCTAAGTGTAGAAAATGATAAGCAGGAAATAACATTTAATACCATAGCGGCATATACCAATTTATACAAAGCTGGGGCAGTAGTGTATGTACTAAACGAAAACTTAAAAACAGCGCAACAAAGAGATGCTACTTTTGGCCGACTAGAACAAAACGGATTGCTTGCCAAAAACGATTTATTAAAAGCGCAATTGCAAACATCCAATATAGAGTTAAGTTTGCTAGATGCTGAAAACAATTTCAACCTTGCAAAAATAAATATGGCCATAATGCTTGGCTTACCAGAAAATACCAACATAGCATTAGACAGTAGCTTTGTAAACGCCTCACAAAATTTAAAACCATTTTTAGACTACGAAAACTTGGCCCTACAAAACAGAAAAGATGTAAAAATAATTGGCATACAAAAAAAGGCGAATACTGTTGGCATAAAATCTGCAAAGGCAGATGCATACCCAACTGTTGCACTTACTGGCGGCTACATAAATGCAGATATACCAAAAACGCTATCAATAACAAATGCGCTAAACATAGGTGTGGGTGTACAATACAACTTAGCCAATCTTTGGAAAAGCAATACAAAACTTGCACAAGCCAAGTCGAGAGAAATACAATTAGCAGCTACTGAAAACATTTTAAACGATGGTATTCGCTTGCAAGTAAACAAAGATTATCAAAATCTATTATTGGCAAAAAAGAAAATAGATGTGTATGAAAAAGCCATTGCACAAGCTTTGGAAAATGCACGCATCACTAAAAATAAATACGATAATAATTTAGTAAGTATTACAGAATTGCTAGAAGCCAATGATGCATTGCTACAAACAAAATTAGTAGTGGCTGCCGCAAAGGCAGATGCTGCTTTGGCATATAACAAATTATTGGAAACAACGGGAACGTTAGTGAAGTAAAGCAGAAAATAGCCACCAATAGCACGAATTTTCACGAATGGTTTTTTATTCGTGTTCATTAGTGTTATTAGTGGCAGTAAAAATTTCAGCGAAGCTGAAAAAATAAAAGTAAAAAGTAAAAAAAATAAAAACATGGCAGATACAACAA
>JAYTGY010000474.1:0-3475 GCA_043733065.1 Ferruginibacter sp. | reverse complement strand
ACTCATAAGTTATATTGTTTGTGTGAGAACTACAACATAACTATAAAGGGTGAGAAAATCTCACCCTTTATTTAAAAGTTTAGTCGGACAATAGTGATTTTAGATATTTAAATGTATACATTTTAATCCATTCAAGTTTATGGATAAAGAGCAATTATCAGCATTTTCGAAATTAATATCCCACAAAATAATTAAAGCAAATCATTTATATCTCAAAAACGTTTTTATAGTGGGTATTTCTTTCTAACAACTTCTACGCATGAAAGCTTTGCTACGAATCATATTCAAGCATTAGAGCAAGAATATTTTACTTTAATTTTGACTTTAACGCTTCTATAAGAAAAAGCTGTCTAATTTTAGTGCCTATTCAAATCCAAAAATGAAAAATACTTTATCCCTAGTTACACTTTTAGTATGGCATTCTCATGCTATTGCTCAAAAAAACATACCATTTACTGCCACATATGAAAAAGACAAAAAAGCAGTTTATATACAATGGCAACATTTATACAAAAATGCTGTTTCTTATACACTTCAAAGCAGTAGAGACAATACTTTTTTTACAGATATTTTTACAAAACAAAATACCAACATTTATTTTAAAACCATTATTAGTTATTACGACAAAACGATAACTGGCGAAAAAATTTATTACAGATTGAAAATTAACCTAAACGATTCGTTGTTTGAAACTACATTGCCAATAACTGTTACACTTAACGTTACTGAAAACTCTTGGCTCATATATCCTTTACCAGCACGAGAGTTTCTTCATTTAAAATATATAGGCAATGGAACAATTGATGGTGTAATTTCCATTTATATACAACGCATAAATTCGGGTGTCATTTATTCGAGACTAAGGCTTGCGTCTAATACAAAAAATATAATTATTCCTATTACAAATTTGGGTAGCGGCATTTATAATATTCATGCCTCTATTGGCAATAGAGCAGGCTGGAACCAACAATTTAATAAATACTAAAGAGAAGCTGCAATAGTTTCCCACTTTGCATTGGCATCAAATGCTTTTTTAAAATTTCCTTTTTTATCGTATAAAAAAATAGCGGGAAAACTTCGTACTTCGTAAAATGCACCAAGAAAGTAAGATGCATCCCATCCTACTTTTATATTTGGGTAATCTGCAAGTTTAAGATCTGTATAAAACTTTTTTACATGGTTGTAAGCAAGTGCAGTTGCCATTACAATTTGTACTTTTTTAAATAAACTGTAATGTGCCAATAGGTCTTCTGTTGAATGCACACAGTGATCGCAATCGGGGCTAAAAACCATTACAATTGTAGCACGCTTTTTTTTAAGTTGGTCTTTTATAAATACTACACTATCTGGTGCCGCTATTAATTTAAAAGGTGGCACTGTTGGTATGCGTTTATAATTTGGCAAGCTATCTTTTGTGGCTTGTGCAAAAGAAATATTGCATAATAACATCAATATAAATAATCCAGTAGTTTTTTTCAATGTTTTCTTTTTTACAAAATATATTTTAAAATAGCATATTGCAAGCGTTCATTTTTTTTATAAAATTGTAACAGTGATTTTACAATAAATGCGATGCAGAAAAAATAAAATTGATTTTTGTAAAAAAATTAATCTTCTTTTCCGCCTTTATCACCCACAAAATTTTGTTCTTTATTTTTAAACAATACATTAAATGTAGTAAGCGAGCCATAGCAACGAGTAATGTATTGTTGTATGTTTACTTTTTCTTCGTCTGTTAGTTTTTTATGACTGTTAATATTTTGCTCAAGCACACGGAGTCTATCTCTTAGCATTACGATTTTATGAAAAAAATCATCAATTGGAATTTCTTTTGGCTTTAAGGTTTTATCTGCCGTTTGTAAAACCATAGTGCCGCCAATCCATTTATCGCCAAGTGGTACATTTTCTGTTATACCGCCCCACATTTTTAAAATTTTCAATAAAGATTTTTCTACTTCCGATGTTGTTTCTATTTCTTCGCTCACATTTTCTGCAATAATTTCTTCTAGCTTATTATCGCCTTTATCTATTTCTTTTATTCCTTGCTCAATAAAAGAAATTAAATACGTAGCGTATTTTATTCCAACAATTACGCCCGGCCCATGTTGTGTGTGTTGTAAGCGTGTGCCTATGCCTAAAGTGAGTTGATCCATATTATTTTGTTTTTGTAAAAATAATCAATCTTGGTTTATCATAAATAAAAAAAGCTACCCCTTTTAATGAGATAGCTTTTAGTAAAATAAAATTATGCTTATTTAATTTTCATGACCCCAAATCTTGTTCTTCTTTTAAACATTTTAATTAAATCAGAACTTATCAGTAAAGAATTTTCAGATATTCTTGCAAAGTTTCTTGGCAATGCAATATAATCTTCATCATCATTACTAAAAATAGCCTGCCTGCTCAATCCTCCTTTTGCATCTATTGTAGCTGCAGCCAATACAGAGTTTTTAAACTTCATAATATCATCTGGCTTTTTTTCTAAATCTCTATCAACATTATCTTTATCATCATTGAAGAGCAATACCAATTTGTCTTTGTATATAAACGGATAGTATCCTAAAAATAAACTAAAGGGCACCCCAGCTATAAATTTTTGATTTTTTGGAATTCTCGTAAAACTGGCTTTACCATCTTTATCTATATTAGTATTTACTATATCACCATATTGATATTTATAGTATGTACGGCTACCATATTTATCATAAACGTATTGAACATCGAATGTATAATATTCACTAATCAAATCTACACTGCCATTTGGCCTTGCTAAAATATGGTCTATTGTAAAATGAGAGGATAAACCTGGGTCAGATTTTTTATCGCTTCCAAAACCATCTTTGTCCACAAGTCTAATCAACTCCGAATCGAAAGGCACCATTTTCGGGTTTTTCACTTCGCTAGTATTACCATCGAAAGTTGCATAAAAAGCACCATTAATACGACCATTGTGTTTTTGCTTATACAAACCTGCTACCGTTACCATACCATTTTTATTGTATTTTAGTTTTGTGCCTTGTATAAAATTATTATTGGTATTAAAAGTTATTTCTTTCTCCTTGGCAGTACCATTAGCATATACAAGCAGTTTATAAACATAAGAAGGGATTTTTTCGCCATTCTCTCTTACTGTTTGTCTTTTTACTTCTTTATCGTAATGCTTTATGGCCACATAAACTTTTCCATCATCCGTTACATCTTCACTATATATATATACAAATTTTTCAAGTATTGGCAATTCTATTTCTTTTGCCCACACTTTTTTTAAATCAGTATCAAATACACCTACATAAAATTTCTTATTTTCTTTTTTTCTTTCTGGTCCTTCTACAAAAAGCAAAACTTTGCTGGAGTCTTCAGATAGTTTATAAGTAACTTCTGCTTGGTCTCCTTTATTATCCGATTCATACGTACCTAAAGTAATTTTAGATGAAGCCGCTAACGTTTTTTCATCAATTTTTAAAGCATAGGCAGT
>JAYTGY010000473.1:0-3939 GCA_043733065.1 Ferruginibacter sp. | reverse complement strand
CCGTTAGAAGCATCGGGTATTTATACACAAGATGTACCTAAAGATGGCGGCGCATATGCAGCTGGAATTCGCAAAGGAGATATTATTACAAAAGTAAATGAAGTGCCAGTTACAAGTGGTGCAGAAATACAAGACCAAGTGAGTCGTTTTAAACCAGGCGAAAAAATGAATGTCTCTTACCTAAGAGATGGAAAAGAAACAACTGTGAGCATAACCATGAAAAATAAATCTGGCAACTACGAAGTAGTAAAAGCAGAAATAGCTGCCGATAAATTGGGCGCAGACCTTGCCACATTAGATGCTAAAAAAGCTAAAGAATATGGTGTAAGCGGAGGTGTATTGGTAAAAAAAATAAAGCCAGAAGGCGCTATAGACAAGCAAAGCAGAATGAAAGATGGTTTTGTAATTTTAAAAATAAACGACAAAACAGTTTCTTCTTTAGATGAATTAAAAAAAACAATTGGTACAGAAAAAGATATTACGGTAAGTGGTTTTTACCCTGGTTATGATGGGTTGTACGAATATCCGTTATCGTTGGAAGGGGAATAAAATTTATATTTTTGTAAAAATGCCTTCGAGAAATCGGAGGCATTTTTGTTTGAAACATTTTCTATTTTTCCAAAACACAATACCCTCCACCTTCCAATTCCAACAAATACTTTTGCGGCATTTCCGTATCCCTTTCCGTAAAAATATTTTTATACACGCCATTAATATTTGGCAGCTGTAAATATTCAAAAACACCAATTGTATTTATATTTAAAAATACAAGCACTTCCTCTTCTTCATTTTTAAGATGATAAGCCAAAATATTTTTGGGCAATAATTCTTCAAAAAAATAAATGGATGTGTCTATTGCTGAATACAAATTACTTTTTCTTTTGCGTAGCGAAAATAAAATTTTATAAAAATCGTGCAGCTGCACAGTTGGCTGCCAAGCTATATGGTCTTTATCAAAAAATTGCAATCGCTTTGTATTGGGAAGCTCTTGCCCACTATACACAAGCGGAACGCCTATATATGTGCAAGCAAATACAGCAAAGGCTTTTGCAAATATGCCATACTTTTCATGCTCTGTTCCATTCCAGCTATTTTCATCGTGGTTGCTGGTAAAAAATAAACGCAATGCATTTGCAGGAAAATCTCTTTTATATTCCTGCAATAAAGTCAAGCAATCCCATAATGATTTTTCTTTTTTTACAAACTGTTCTGTAATGTGCATCCATTTCCATGTATAAGACACATCAAATGTTTGGTGGTAATGTATATCTTCGGTTTCTGCCAACCAAATTAAATCTTTTTTAAATGGTGAAATTTGCATACGGGCATTTATCCAAAATTGTAATGGTATAAGATGCGCCATATCTGCACGAAAACCGTCTATATCAAAATTGGTTACCCAATATTTCATAGCTGTAATCATGGCTTTTTGTTGGCCACTATTATCATGATCGAGTTGTATAACATCATCCCAATCGAAAGGGCTTTTGAAATTTCCATGTTCGTCAAGTACGAAAAAATCAGGGTTCGTTTTTGCCCATTCATTATCCCAAGATGTATGATTGGCCACCCAATCAATAATAATTTTCATGCTAAGTGCATGCACTTTTTCTATTAAGCTTTTAAAATCTTCTGCAGTTCCAAATTCAGGATTTACGGTTTCAAAATTTTGTATGGAATAATAACTGCCCAATGTTCCTTTTCTATTTACTTTTCCAATAGGGTAAATGGGCATTAACCACAATATCTCTACGCCCATATCTTTTAGCCTAGGCAAGTGAGTAGCAAATGCATTGAAAGTGCCTTCGGGCGTGTATTGACGAATGTTTACTTCGTACATATTGCTGCTCTTCAAAAATCTGGGCGAAACGTTCATCTGAAATATTTATAATTTTATTGTGCAAATTCTAAAGAAGCAATTTACGTTAAAACGTACCTTTGTAACCAATTTAATTTATGAAACAATTTAGTATTCCATTTACATACAGAAGTTCGTTAATAACTGCCATTAAAGAAAAAAGAAAAGAGGAAGATAAGATGAAGAAAGACTTCACGCCTACTTTATTGGATTTGGGTGATGTACAAATTTATCTTGCTCGCCATTTTGGTTTTTGCTATGGTGTAGAAAATGCTATTGAAATTGCTTTTAAAACAATAGATGAAAATTCTGATAAACGTATTTTTTTGCTAAGCGAAATGATACACAACCCACAAGTAAATGCAGATTTACTGGCTCGTGGTGTTCGTTTTTTACAAGACACTAAAGGCAATATGCTTATTCCTTTTGAAGATTTAACATCAGATGATGTTGTTATTATTCCTGCATTTGGCACTACATTATTGATAGAAGAAAAAATAAATACTATTGGCATTTCTACAAAAAAGTATAATACCACTTGCCCATTTGTAGAAAAAGTTTGGAACCGTGGCGATCAAATAGCCAAGAAAAATTATTCTGTAGTGGTGCATGGCAAACCTACGCATGAAGAAACTCGTGCTACATTTTCTCATGCTGCAAAAAATACACCTACAGTAATTGTAGATGATATGGAAGAAGCCATTGAGCTAAGTAAATACATTACTGGAGAAAAAAAATCAACAGAATTTTATATAGAATTTGCCGGGAGATTTTCGACAAATTTTAATGTAGAAAAAGATTTGGAACGTATTGGTGTTATAAACCAAACCACCATGCTAGCAAGCGATACACAAGCCATTGCCGATTTTTTAAAATTGGTAATGATAAAAAAATATGCATTGGCAGAAGGTAATATCGCCGAACGTTTTGCAGATACGAGAGATACACTTTGCTATGCTACACTAGATAATCAATCTGCATTGTATGGTTTATTAGAGCAAGAGGCAGATTTTGCTATAGTAGTGGGTGGTTATAATAGCAGTAATACTTCTCACTTGGTAGAGCTTTGCGAAGAGAAATTAACCACTTACTTTATAAATAGCGCAGATAAAATAACGTTGGATAATAAAATATTTCATTTTGATTTGCATACGCATACCGAAATAGAGACGGATAACTTTTTACCAGAAAAAAAAGTTTTAAAAATATTAATAAGTAGCGGCGCAAGTTGCCCCGATGCTATGGTGGAAGCTGTTATTGATAAAATTGCATCCATGAAACATGATAGCAAAAAACTAGCTGACTTAAAGAAGGAATTACTGAAGAAACTTTAAACAATTGGCTGTTTCACATATTGCAATGCAATGGCTAGTTGCTCTTCCATACCAATATTTGTATTATCTAAAGTAATGGCATCTTCTGCTTTTTTTAATGGACTTACTTCTCTATGAGAGTCAATATAATCACGCATTTCGAGGTTGTGCATTACATCATCTAAAATTACATTTGGATTTTTTTCAAACATTTCTTTAAACCTACGTTCCACTCTTACTGCAATATCTGCCGTCATAAAAAATTTCAATTCAGCATTTGGGAAAACTGTAGTACCAATATCTCTGCCATCCATTACTATGCCTTTTTTTGTACCCATGAGTTGTTGTTGTGCTACAGCAAAAGTACGAACAGCTGCAATTGCGGCTATATCGCTTACTTTATCTGCAATAATCAAATCTCTAATAAGATACTCTACATTTTCATCATTCAAAAAAATTTCTGACTCGCCATTTTTAATATTTGGTTCAAAATGCAAGTTTATTTCTTGTAATGCATTTTTAACTTCCATATCATCAGTCCAATCTATATGATTCCGCAAAAAATATAATGTAATAGCACGATACATGGCACCACTATCAATATATGTATATCCCAATTCTTTTGCTAGCTGCTTTGCAAGTGTGCTTTTTCCACAAGATGACCAACCGTCTATGGTGATGATAATTTTTTTTGACATGGTACTGCAAAAGTGATGGATTTTTTGGGGTTTGCAAAATGAAAGTTTGAAAAATTTATTTTCAGAAATA
>JAYTGY010000472.1:0-1532 GCA_043733065.1 Ferruginibacter sp. | reverse complement strand
TTATAAAAATTCAATAGCTTGTGTAAACTTAATAAAAAACCCACATTTTAGATAAAGTAAAAAATGATTACTCAACTAAAATTAAACGTTTTAGGCAGGTTTAGAGAAATATTCTATTTATAGATATTATTCAGAAAATTAATTTTGTACTATTTTTATATTCTCGATAAGGGCTTACTACTCTTAAATTATGTAAAGCACAAGCGACGACCATAATTTTATCTCTAAGCTCAAAAGAATGTAACCGAAGCGTGTTTTTTACTATTTTGAGTCTTTTTACGCCACTATTAGCGTGTTCTATGACAACTCTAAGTTGACTGAGCATTCTATTATAAATTAATTGCGAAAACGTAAGCTTATGTTTTTTTGAATTTTTAAATGGCATTTCTACGACGACATCTTTTGGATAGTGTCCTATAAAACCCAAATCTTGGCGTATTACACTTGATTTTGGCAATATAACTGGATATTCTTCTGCAATTTTTTTGTCGTGCATGCTGCCACTCTCTGTTGGTGATAAATAATGTACATATTGTGTATCATCACATAAAAGGTTGTTTTTTAATTTATGCTTTTTTTTTACCACTATAATCAATTTCTTGTGCATCGATAGCCGTATTTCGTTGAATATCGCGCTCCATGCCATCATAAGTGAATATTTTAGTGGCGTGGTCTTTCAATAAAATCTGTAGTTCTGCGCCATTACGACTAGGAGCTAAATTCATTTTATGTAAACTTTGATCTAAAATGTTTAACAGAATAGCTGCTATTTTTGAAACTTTAGATTGAGAAATTCCGAAGACTGCACCTTGGAAACTTTGCAAGGAGTTCATTTTAAGGTAAACGAGCAAAAAAAATAATTTTTGAGCAGTACCTTGTAATTTAGCGCTCTTATGTTCTTTAAACATGAGAATTTTACGCTTATTACCTTCGGTTGTATAATGTCTGTAATAGGCATCCCAAATAGGAGTAAAGTGTTTTAAAAGATACTCAAATTCTTCTGGATGCAAGCTAGTTAATGACAAAAACATAGTTCGATTTGTGGTTTGTTCTTCGTATTTCATTCACAAAGTAAATCAAAATTGATAAACTAAAATATTTTCTGAATAATCTCTAATTAACGACAACGATGATGAAATTAATTTAACCGAAGAGGCGCAATTGCTCAAGGTCGGTGATAGTTTATATTTGGCGCAAAAAAAAATGTTGGGGCGCGATGAGTAGAGCCGCAATGCTTTGGAGCCGCAAAGCATTGCGGTTCTACTAAAATTCAATACGTAAACCATCGTAAGCTAAAAAGATATTAGATGGTAATGTTTTTTGAACAACTTCGTGTTTCCCTAACCTGTGATTTATGTGCGTAAAAAAAGTTTTCTCTGCGCCAATTATTTGTGCCAGCTCAATTGCTTCGGGAATATTTAAATGTGCATGGTGTGGATTATAATGCAACGCATTTAAAACCAAAAAACGGGTGCCACGTACTTTTTCCAATTCTTCTGGAGCTATAGTTTTGCAATCAGTAATGTAAGTAA
>JAYTGY010000471.1:0-3153 GCA_043733065.1 Ferruginibacter sp. | reverse complement strand
AGTATATCATCTTTCCAAAGCACTTGTACCACATCTGCCCATACATATTTTTTTATAGGAAACGATGGGTATTCAATACCATCATCCGAAAAACGGATAACAGGTTTTTTATTGGCAAAGAAACCAACAAAACCAAAAAAGAGTAGCATTAAACCCATCCAAAAATTGCCAAAAAACATCCAAACAAATGCACTACCTAAAATAGCAATATCTATAATTGGAGATTTAATATGATTTTTATTGAGTAAATAGTATAACCATGGCACAGCGTTTAAAACCAAGCCCACAATGGCTATCATGGAAGAAGTGCCATTAGTTTGTAAAAAAACATACCCAAAACCAATAAAATTAAGCGTAAGAATAATGAAGGTTACTATCTTGTAAGTCTTCATGCGCTCATTGGGTATTTCTATAGCAAACTTATTCACCGGCAGTGTTGCTAGCAGTTAAAATATTACAGAGTTTGTACAATATTCTTGCACCCACATTTTCATCCCACTCATCTCGGCTAACGCCTATTTCGTTTAAGTCAAATCCAATAATTTTTCTGCCGCTTTGTATTACTTTTTTAAAGAGGTAATAAATTTCTTGCACTTCAAAACCACCATGTACAGGTGTTCCCGTGTGTGGGCATAATTTTGGGTTTAATCCATCTACATCAAAACTTATAAAAACATGTTGTGGCAATTGGTTTGCGATTTCATCTACAATGCTTTTCCAATTTCCACCTTCGTATAATTTTTCTTTAATGTCTTTGTCAAAATAAGATACCACCCTACCATCACTATTAGTCATGTAGTCAAATTCTTCATCACAAAAATCTCTTATACCCACTTGTACCAATTTTTTTATTTCAGGAATTTCTTCCAAAGCATTGTACATAATGGAAGCATGAGAATAATTAAAACCTTCATATGCTTTTCTCAAATCCATATGGGCATCTATTTGTAAAATACCAAAGTCGGTATATTGTTCTGCAATGGCTTTAAAATAACCAAGTGGTGTACTGTGATCTCCACCCAAAAGCCCTACCAATTTACCTTTTGCCAATATATCTTTGGTTTGCTCATACACCCAATTATTCAAGAATAAACTTCCTTCATTAATATCCCTAAGTGTTTTGCACATAAATTTATTAGCACTCACTTCATCTCCTTGGGCAATATAATTGATGTACAACTCTGCTTCCTTTCGTAAAAAATCACTTTTTGTAAGAATTTTCTTATCTGTTGGGCGCATATAAAACCCTTGTTTCCAAATGTCTTTCATCTCTGGATCAAACAAATCTACTTGCAAACTTGCAGTAAAAATATGATCGGCAGCCCTTGCTGTAC
Organism: Ferruginibacter sp.; assembly: GCA_043733065.1. Lineage (GTDB taxonomy): Bacteria > Bacteroidota > Bacteroidia > Chitinophagales > Chitinophagaceae > Ferruginibacter. The sequence continues at coordinate 1,819 of JAYTGY010000471.1, read as the reverse complement.
CTGCATTGTAGCTTACGGTAACTTCCCAAGGCACGGGTAAAATTACGAGCCTAGCATCGTCTTCTGTAAATGGTAGTCCAAAAATATTGAGGTTAGGATTTCCTAAGTCGTTGGGGTTAAATGTTGACAAATCTGCCATGATACCTTTATTAAAATTTGCGCAAATATAAGAACAGTGTACATATAACTATCGTAAGATTTTGTACAATAACTAATATTTTGCATTAGAAGTGAATATGAATTCTACATAACAATAAACGCTAAATTTTAAGCTTTATTATTCACGGTACAACGCTAATTGAATTAACTTTGCATTTTAACTTTATTTATGAAAAGAACACACATTGTAATACTTATTGGTATTGCAGCATTAATCGTTGGCTTACTCTCCTATTCTGCAGATTTTTCTACCTACGATACGATAGGTTCTGCACAAAAAAAGCAGGGTAAGTTTGTACACATCATTGCTAAAATGGATAAGAGTCAACCAATAGAATACGATGCTATTAAAAACCCAAACTACCTAAGTTTTTATGCAGTGGATAGCCTTGGTGGGCAAACAAAAGTTGTTTTTCATAATAGCAAACCTGCAGACCTTGAAAGAAGCGAGCGCCTTGTAATGAAAGGGAAAATGCAAGCAGATCATTTTGAATGCAGTGATATTTTATTGAAATGCCCCAGCAAGTATAAAGACGATAAGGAGCAAATGAAAAAACAAGTGGAAGAAAATACCACTACAATGAATTGATAATTTAATATTCCATTTGACCATACATTTTTGCAATGATAAAATTTGAAGGCGAACATTTATTTCCAGGACAACTCGGACAATTTTTTGTAATATTTGCTTTTGTTGCTGCACTCATTGCTACCATATCTTTTTTTAAAGCATCGTACTGCGCCGATTTTACAGAAAAAAACAATTGGCTAAAAACTGCACGCATTGCATTTCTAACACAAGTTACAAGCGTTTTTATTGTATTTACTACCATCATGTACATTTGTGCTCATCATTATTTTGAGTATATGTATGCTTACAAACATGCATCGCTAGAGTTAGAGTATAAATATTTATTGGCTTGTATTTGGGAAGGGCAAGAAGGAAGTTTTTTACTATGGACCATTTGGCATGGCATACTGGGTATTGTAATGATACAAAAAAGTAAAGAATGGGAAGCACCGGTAATGACCGTTATTAGCTTTGCGCAATGCTTTTTAGGATTAATGATAATGGGAATTTATATTGGCAATGTTAAAATTGGTAATAGTCCATTTAGCCTTACCCGAAACGAAATAGCTGCACCCATTTTTGCAAGAGCAAATTATTTAAGTTTTATAAAAGATGGTGTTGGATTAAATGTATTGCTTAGAAATTATTGGATGGTTATTCATCCACCAATTTTGTTTTTAGGGTTTGCATCTACCATCATTCCTTTTGCATATGCATATGCAGGCATACAAACAAAACGCTTTGGCGATTGGGTAAAACCTGCGCTACCATGGGCGCTTATGTGTGCGTGTGTATTGGGTGTGGGCATTATGATGGGTGGCAAGTGGGCGTACGAATCATTAAACTTTGGCGGGTATTGGGCTTGGGATCCTGTAGAAAATGCATCGCTTGTACCATGGCTTTTATTGATTGCAGGATTGCATACGATGGTTATTTACAAAGCCACTGGTCATTCACTAAGGGCAAGTTATTTATTTGCTATACTCACATTTGTATTTATCCTATACTCTACTTTTCTTACTCGTACTGGTATTTTGGGCGATACATCTGTACATGCTTTTACCGAAACTGGAGAAGGAATGTCGTTTA
>JAYTGY010000470.1:0-1650 GCA_043733065.1 Ferruginibacter sp. | reverse complement strand
TTCAATTCTACATCGCCACTTATAATTCTTTTTTCTTCGCCACTCACCACATCGTTTATCGAAATTGTTTTTAAACCCGATGTGCCGCTAAACTCCCGCCAATCCTCCTTTATAGCCTTATCGCTTCCTTTTACAATTACTTCTTCTACAAAAGTATTCCACTCATTGCAGCTCGGGCATTTACCCACCCACTTCGCACTTTCTTGCCCACAGTTCTGACAAAAGAAAGTAGATTTTGTTTTACTCATAAAATAAAATTACGGAGATCTCTTTTTAAAATACGTTTTTGTTTGTGTGTTATTTTTTTTTGTCCAAACAAAGAAGCAGCTATGGGCAGTCCCGAAGTTTCGGGATTGTGTCACTCACTTCATCGGCATACCATTTTTCATCTTTTATTATGCATTAGATTATGCAGTAGATGATGCAATAAAAAAAACCATGCAATATTTTTTACAAAATAAAATTTGCTGCACAATAATATTTAAACACAACCAGCGATGCAATTTTTTTTATCTAAATCATAAAATGAAAAATAAAAACCTGTCATTTTGTTCTAAAAATAAAAATGAAAACAATTTCATAAAACAAAAACGAAAATAATTTTATTAGAAAAAATAATTTTACAAAAAAGAATAAAAATGAAAATTTATTTACGCAAAAGAATATATAGAGAGAAAAATAAAAAAAATAAATACTAAACTTTGTAATTTTATTGTCACACAAAAAATAAGTTTCATTAACGACTAAAAAGCAAAATGGCCATCATTTCTGACAGCCATTTGTACTTACTAACCCATTAAATTCTACCACTAAAGTACAAAACCAAGCCAAAACAAAAAATTTATTTTTTTTAATGTGGAAAAAATTGGTAGTATAGTGCGAAATGCAAATTGAATATAATTAATTAATAAACAAATTATTAGATAGTATATTTTCATAAAAAAGCAGCCAATAATTTATTTTTTCAATGGCTTGTTTAAAAATTATTTGGTTTATAATATAAACTACTTTATGTTTGTGAAAAATTAGCAAACAATGAAAAAGCTATTAACATTTTTGCTCTTATTTGTCAGTTTATTAGCAAACGCACAAGTAACTATTTCGGGCAAACTCACAAATACAAAGAATAAGGCCATTAGAGGTGCAAGCATTACTATTGTGGACTCGTACGACGGCACAACAACCGATTCCTTGGGCAATTATAGCTTTCAAACCACCGAAATGGGGGAGAAGTATCTATCTGCCACTATGACAGGATATGCGGAATTCAAAAACAAAATAAATATAGCAGCTACAAATATTACCCAAAACATATCCATAAAAGAACTCATAACAGAACTAAATGCAGTGGTTATTACAGCAGGCGCTTTTGAGGCAAGCGATAAAAAAAAGGGCACCGTGCTCAACTCTTTGGATATTGTAACTACTGCAGGCAGCCAAGGCGAAATTACAGGCGCTCTTAAAACACTGCCAGGCACACAGCAAGTAGGCGAGGCAGAAGGGCTTTTTGTACGTGGCGGCTCGGCTACCGAAAGTAAAATCTTTATTGACGGTAGTTTGGTAAACAATTTCTTTTACAGCAGCTTGCCAGGTGTGGCTACACGAGGTCGTTTTAATCCATTTTTATTTAAAGGCACTGTTTTTTCTACA
>JAYTGY010000469.1:0-5363 GCA_043733065.1 Ferruginibacter sp. | reverse complement strand
CCGATGCCCACTACAAGCACCGAATTGCAAAAATCTTCCTTCATACAATTGCTCGATATGCACAAGCGCAATGGCATGAATGCGGTAGTGGTGCAAGTGCGCCCATCTGCCGATGCATTTTACCCATCACCCTACGAGCCATGGAGCCAGTGGCTTACAGGCGTACAAGGCCAAGCGCCCAATCCTTTGTACGACCCACTTGCATTTATGATTTCCGAAACTCATAAGCGTGGTATGGAGTTTCATGCATGGCTCAATCCTTACCGTGCGGTTTTTAACATGAAAAAATCTAGCATTACAACCATGCATGTAACACGCCAGCACCCTAGTTGGTTTATAGCATACGGCGATAAAAAATATTTTGACCCAGGCAACAAAGAAGCACAAAAATTTGTGGTAAATGTGGTAAAAGATATTGTAACACGCTACCAAGTAGATGCCATACACATGGACGATTATTTTTACCCTTACCGCATTACTGGCAAAGAATTTCCAGATAGTAAAACATATGCACAATATGGTAAAGGAATGCCCAAAGATGTGTGGCGCCGTAGCAATACCGATTCTATAATCGTAAGCATTGGCAAAACAATAAAACAAGCCAATAAAAAATGCCGCTTTGGTATAAGCCCTTTTGGTGTGTGGCGCAATGCCACACAAGATAGTATGGGCAGCAATACCAAAGCCTCGCAAACAAACTACGACGACCTCTATGCCGATATTTTATTGTGGATGCGCAAAGGCTGGATAGATTATGTAACCCCACAACTCTATTGGGAAATAGACCACCCACTCTGCGATTTTAATACCCTTGCCGATTGGTGGGCTACACACTCCTATGGACGTGACTGCTACATAGGCATAGGCATATACCGTGCAGGCAGCAACCCCGCATGGAAAGATAAAACACAATTGCCTCGCCAAATACAAAAAATACGCAGCCTACCCGCACTCAAAGGCATGTTATTTTACAGTAGCAAAACCTTTGATAAAAACCCGAATGGGTGGAACGATTCGCTCCGGGTGAATTATTTTAAGGATGCGTTTGTGAAGTAGTATTTTTAGGAGCATGAGCGGCGAAACGTTAATGAACATTGGCTTCCTGCTATACGTTACAACCTACGCTACGCTTCGGTTTCCACTTCTATCAGGGCTAGGTTGAGCAGAAGAATATGGCTGAGCAACTGGAGCAAGTAGCCCCTCGCCTTGAGCAGATATGCAGCCCAGCAAAAGTACGGCAGCGTATCTGTGCAGTAGTATAAAACTGTAACAACATTTTTCCTTATTCATTAACTTAAGTAATATTATTCTTTGTAACTTTGGTTATGAAAAAATTATTTATCACATATTGATATTAATCCAGATACAAGGTTTGGTAAGCCGTGTATAAAAAATACAAGAATAGCAGTATTAGATATATTGCAATGGCTGGCTTCAGGCATGAACAATCAGCAAATTTTAGACGATTACCCAAGCTTAAATGAAGAAGATATTTTTGCTGCATTGCACTTTGCTGCACATAGAGAATCTATTTCAAAAATTATTGCAGCATAATGATGAAAATTTTATTAGATGCTAATATTTCTTGGCGTTTAACTACTAAGCTTAAAGAGCATTTTTAGGAATGCTTACATGTAGATTTTGTTGGCTTATCAACCCCTCCAAAAGATATAGATATTTGGACCTTTGCTAAAGAAAATGAACTGGTAATAATATCCAACGATACCGATTTTTTAAACTTGCTCAATCAAAAAGGATTTCCACCCAAAATCGTTTTGTTAAAAATGGGAAACCAAAGTAATCTGTATATACAATCAGTGCTCATAAAACATTCATCCAATATTTTAGATTTGGTGAATGATGAGGGATGTGGCTTTTTAGAAATATTTTAATTGGGCAATGCTCTACTCTCCATTATTCTTAAGATTAAAATAGATAATGTTTTTTTGTTTTCGAGACAAAATCTTTAATTTATTTAAAATCCTTACATTCGCTACCCTTAACTCTATGGATAGGGAAAGTATATTTGTGGTAATATAAATGTCACCCCAAAAAAAAAAAATACACACAAGCAACCACAATAATTAATTCTCCGATACCTATAAATACTACACCATTTTATTCTGGCAAAACATTTTTAACCTAAAAATTTTATGTTATGAATTCAGAAAAATTAAGTACTCGTTTCAAAAAGCATTTTACCCTAAAAGCAGCCTTATTTTTAACTTATTTATTTTTTTCTACAGTATTCCTGCAGAGTTGCCAAAAAGAAAAATCATTAACTGATGAATCGGTAAAAGACCAACAAGCCTCACAAAACCGAGGTGGTCAATTAAAGCAACTAGATCTTAAACTTATTGCAGACAGCCTTACTGCGCCGCTTGGGGTTGTGTATGCAAGCGGCGAAGAAGATAAGCGGCTTTTTATTATTGACCAAATTGGAAAAATTTGGATTTTAGACAAGCACGGCAACAGGCTTGCAACACCGTTCTTGGATATTTCATCTAGGTTAATTGGCCTTAACCCCAACTCCGACGAACGAGGAATGTTGGGTGTAGCATTTCATCCAAATTATAAATCGAACGGAAAATTTTATGTGTATTATTCTTCACCGCCAAGACCTGGAGGGCCTACATCAACTACATTGTGGAATAATTTTACACGAGTATCGGAGTTTAAAGTTTCTGCTACCAATCCAAATTTGGCAGATGTAAGTTCTGAAAGATTGATACTTGGGCTCGATGACCCACAAGGAAACCACAATGCAGGCACCATGCAATTTGGCCCCACAGACGGATATTTATACATAGCCATTGGCGATGGTGGCGGTGCAAATGATATTAATGTAGGTCATGTGCCAGATTGGTATTTGCCCAATACTGGTGGCAATGGGCAAGATATAGAAGCCAATCTTTTTGGAAATATTTTGCGCATAGATGTTGACCATGGTAGTTCGTATGCAATACCTGCCGACAACCCTTTTGTTGGTAAAACCGGTTTGGATGAAATATATGCGTATGGGCTTCGTAATCCATATCGTTTTTCTTTTGATATGGAAGGCTCGCATGCGCTTATCGCTGGCGATGTTGGGCAACGCTTATACGAAGAAATAGATGTTATAAAAAAAGGTAAAAATTATGGATGGAATGTTAGAGAAGGGTTTACTTGTTTTAACGCAGCCAATAGTTTACTACCATTTGCTACTTGCCCCGATGTAGATAATTTTGGCACGTCTTTAACCGACCCTGTAATTTCCATTAACAACACCAGCAACCCTGCAGGTGGTAAGGCGTTGGCTGTTGTTGGTGGAAATGTTTACAGAGGCGAAAAAATAAATGGCCTTTGGGGAAAATATATTTTTGGAACATATGCACAATCTATAACAGTGCCAAGGGGCGAATTATTTATGGCAACCATGTCTTCAAGCGGCCCATGGCAGTTTCAAGAAATTGCTTTAAAAAGTTTTTCTGACGATGCGGGTTCTTTGATTAAAGGATTTGGGCAAGATAAAAAAGGAGAAATTTATTTGACAACTTCTACACGCTTTGGCCCATCGGGCAATGCAGGAAAAGTATATAAAATAATTGAAGTAGATAATGTTGACGATGATGACGATGATTGATGTTTATTTTTTTGTAGCAAAAAAGCAGATAATAATACTTATCTGCTTTTTTATTTTATAAATTGCTCACTATAGGTATTCCACTTATACATTGTGCAAACGCACTTTACCCGTACATTTGTTTACATGAATATTAGCGCATCTATAAACGCATTATTTGCACGCATACCACGCAGGCACAACGATGAAAATGTAAAAGAAATAAAAAACATTGTAACAGAGTACGAAAATATACTCATAACCATAGAAGCAAAAAACAGTTTCTACGAAAAAAATATTTCTACATTTTTTGATGCTGTAGAAGATATAAAAACCACCATAAAAAAATCTACAGATAACAAAGCCTCTAAAAAAACAAAAGATAATTTTTTTGATGATGCATCTGTAGCATTGAAAGATAGTATGGAAGCATTGTTGGCTTTGTGGGGTGATGGGGAAAGAGTTGTATAAATTAGAAAATTACATTAATTGTACAAAGAATATTTAAAAAAGGAAAAATTATTTCATATCACCAAAATGCATTTCATTTGTAAAAAAATAATTATGAAGAAAATACTCACCCTTATTGCAATTATAAGTTGCTTTACTACCAACGCTCAAATTACCAAAGACTCTCTATTGAAAGTAATGAGCAACGAGGCTTGCGAAGAATTTGCTAAAAAAGATTTTACCACAATAGATAAAAAGAATTTAGAAACTGAAATGGGTATGTTACTTGCGCCCGCTATGATGACTCACTTAGATGATATTGAAAGAATATACGGTGGCGGAATGACAGACCCTGATGCTATGCGTAAAATGGGTATGGATTTATCTATGAAACTGGCATCTACTTGCCCAAAGTTTATAGAGTTTTCTATGAAGATGGCTGGCAAATCTGGGGAAGATGATTCAAAAGTAAAAAAAGAAAATACATTAGATAACAATGGCGAGGCAATTTTAAAAGGAACACTTTTGTCTGTAAATGCAGGTGATATTACTACTTTATCTGTATCTGATGGAAAAGGCAAAACCACAAAATTATATTGGTTAGAATATTTTGATAATGCGGATAAAATAATAGCCAACAACAAAAAATATTTAAATAAAAAAGTAACGGTGGGTTATACAGAAAAATCGGTGTACGATTTTGTAAGAAAAAATTATAAAACAATAAAAGTAATTACTAGTATCGATTTGCAATAAATACTTTAAAGCGGCTACAAAAAAGACTCAAGATTAATTATCCTTGAGTCTTTTTTATCTTATCAATTCATCATCTTCCTCTACTTCTTCGTTGTCATAATAATCATCCTCATCGCTTTCTTCTGGCAAGTTGTCTGCATCGGCAAGCCTATCGCTTTCTGCGGCGTTTAATGCTGCGGCCATTTCAAAATCATTTTCATTTTCTAATGCATCTAATTCATCACTACTTATTTCATCATCTTCTTCAAGCATATCATCGTCTTGGTCTAATTTATCATCTCCATCTGTAGAGGCAGAAAATTCCATATTATCATGGCGCAAATCTGTTTTAATATCGTGGTTATTTTTGTGTGGCATAACATCATTTTTATCTTATTAAATATTCGCTTCAATTATTTGAGAGCACTAATTTACCAAATTTATATGAGTAATTTTTTTGTTATGTTTCGATTATTATTGTTATAATAACATTTGGGATATTAACCTATGCCAACAAAAGTTTTGCCAGCAATATGATGTTTTCTCAATAATATTTTATACATTGTATAATATTTTT
>JAYTGY010000468.1:0-9311 GCA_043733065.1 Ferruginibacter sp. | reverse complement strand
ATCAAAATCATCTAACTTACTATATGCATAAAAATAATGTTTAAAATTTAATTGCTTAGCAATTGTAGGTACATAATTAATAGCTGTAGAATCTTTATCGCCCCCCACCATTTCTTGAAAGCAAGCAATATCGGGCTCAAATTTATTTATTAGTGCCAGCATTTCTGTTTTTACTTCGGGGTGTGTTTTGTGTTCTAAAATATCGAAGTGCTCTACGTTCCAACTCATTACTCGTATATGCTGCGCTTGTTTGGCTATAGCAAAATCGGCAGAAGGTTTTAATTTTAAAATTTGCCCAATGGGTTTCCATGCCAATAAAATTGCTACGATGCTAATCAGCATTAATTTTCTTTTGGCAAATAGCCAGAAAAAAATAAATAGTACCAATGTTAATAATAAATATAAAGACGCCAATGTGAATAAACCTATAAACCAAAAGTGAGTAGGATTAAACCATGCAGAATAACAACCTAATAAAAATACAATAGCAACTAACACATTGCTTATCACAAAAAAGCGTTTGGTAAATCTTCTAAAAAAATTGCCTGCCATGTGTTAAAGATAAAGCATAGTTAAAAGCGATTAACATAAATATTTCATAAAGGATATAAAAAATATTTTTTGGCACAGTTTTGCTTAATACTAGTATATAATCAACTTAAATAACCAACAATTTTATATTATGAAACAATTAATATTTACACTTACAACCGCCGCAATATTCCTTACGGCTTGTAACTCAGATAAGAAGAACAACTTAGATGCTGAAAAGCGAATTGTATTTACTGATACTGCTGCTTTAAGAGCATCTAATGCAGCTACTGATAAAGCAGCTAATGATCAAGCAGTGGCAAACCAAGATAATACAAAACCGAAAGTTGTTACTGTAATTAAATATGTAAATGCCCCACAAAGACAACGGGCGCCAATAAGACGCAGAAGTAATCGTACGCAACAAGCACCAAGCCAGCAAAACAACGATCAAGTATATAATGCACCTAGCACTGGCACATCATCGGGTAATGGTAATAATGGTGGCGAAGTGGCTACAACTCCTGTAAATAAGAAAAAAGGCTGGAGCCAAGCAGCTAAGGGCGCTACCATTGGTGGTGTTGGCGGAGCAGTAGCTGGCGCAGTAATATCAAAAAACAAAGGTAAAGGTGCTATTATTGGTGGTGTTATTGGTGCAGCTGGTGGGTATATTTTAGGAAGAAGAGCCGATAAAAAATCGGGTAGAGCAAATTATGTAAAGAGATAACTTTTTTAGCCACGAATACACGAATTTATTTATTGGTGTATTCATGGCTATTTATTTTTTTACAAAGCTTCATCTTCCGAAGCTTTTTTTAAAAAAGATTTTTCTTCATCTGTAAGAAAATGATATCCCTTCTGATTTATTTTATCTAAAATTTCATCTACTCTTTTTTGAGTAACATTACTCGTTTTAGTAAAAGGGTTTCTATTGCCCGAATTGTAAAATATTTCTTCTTTTTTATCATTATCTTTTTTTTCTTTTGGGTCAAAGAGATGCATTACGTAATAGTAAAATTTATTCATCCATACGCTACCATCTTTGCCTTTATGCAAAAAAACGACGAATAAAAAACCTGCTAATGCTCCACCCAAATGCGATAAACTAAATGCAGCATTTGCACCAGCCACACCAGCAAAATCTATTAAAATATACACTGTCATTAAAACCCAAATAGGAATACCATTTCGTATTTGAGTAAAAAACCTATAGTTGGGAGAAAGTGCAGTTGTGGCCATGGCAACAGCCATTACGCCTGCGTTTGCACCAAGTAAACCCTCTGTACCTCTAGCAGCTGAGAGTGGAGGTAATATATAATGTGCGCCAATAAAAAATAATGCACCTGTTAGGCCACCATAAATATAAATAGGAATAAGTTTATCGTTGCCAGCCATTTGTTGCAATAAATATCCAAATGCCCAAAGCCAAATCATATTGCTAATGCCTCGCATTAAACTGCCACCAACTTCGGTAAACATAAAACTTAAAATTGTCCATGGGCGCTCAGATAATTTTGTAAGGCTAGATGGTAGCTCGAACCATTGTACAACATGTGTGTAAAAATATTCGGGCGTTTTTTCACCCACATATACGCCTACTTGTATGGTCATAAGCACAAGAAAAAAAATAACGTTAATAGCAAACAATGCCATCAAAGCATTATCATTTGCACCTAATAAAAATCGGCTACGTTTTGGTTGCTTATATTCGTTTCTATGGCTGCGTTCTGCTTCTCCCATTTTCGGTTTAATTTATATGCAAAAATACAAAGGGAATGTGAGTATAGTATAAAATCGTAAAAGTTTAAACAATTTATAAACAACATTATAATATATTTTGATAACAATTTATATTTCTTGTATATTAGCAATCTATTAACAACCTAACAACATCATCAAACCTAAAACAAAAAATTATGAAATGGTATTTAATGGTATTAAAAAGATATGTCGATTTTAATGGCAGATCAAGAAGGAGCGAATATTGGTATTTCACACTTTTTAGTGTAATTATTTCTATTGTATTAAATTTACTAGCTGTAAAAATGCCTTCTCTAGCAATTATTGGTATGATTTATAGTTTGGCGGTATTAATTCCAAGCATAGCTGTAGCAATAAGAAGAATGCATGATGTTGGAAAAAGCGGTTGGTATGTCCTGATACCAATTTACAATTTGATATTAGCTTGTACGGCAGGCCAAATGGGTAGTAACGAATATGGTCCTGATCCAAAAGACCCAGCATTTGAAGATGAAATAAACCAAATAGGACAAAATTCTTAATTCTTTTTTCAATAAATGAAATGGGCGACAAATATTTGTCGCCCATTTTTTATGAAGTTATTTGTAACATTAAAATTCCCATATCGGCTTATCATTTTTCTTTTTGGTAATAATAACCTTTAGAAATGCTCCTTGTTCATTTTTTTTGACAACCACTTCTATTGTTTCAAAATTTTCAATTGCTTTTGCCACATCAGTTGCTGTATATTTAAGCAATGACGCTGGTATTTTTGATAACAAAGCATTCATAAAAAATATAGCTGTGGTTTTTTTATCCATTGTTGTCGTTTCGTAATTATTTGCTGTAAGTTGTAACGCCTTTCCAGCTTCAATAGTACAATACGATTTTACAAATGGCATCGGTGTAAATAAAAATCCGGTATTGGTTTTTTCCAATTTATTACTCAATATCCAATTGTTGTAAATGTTAGAAACACTATCTCCATAAATAGTAAAATTAAAGGCAGGTTCTTCAATATTATTTACAACTACTTTTTCTACTTTATTAAAATCATTGTCGTATGTATATGTGATAGCAGAGTCTGCACGAGGTTTAATACTCACCACATCTAGGCTATACCATTTATTGGTAGGAAGCATTAATGAATCTATATTTACATTAATAGCTTTAGAAATATTGCTTTTGCTACTATCGTTTAACAAAGCAAAAACCATGGCATTTGGCTGTGTAAAACCCAATGCCATCAACGATGTGCTGTTGTAACTAAAATTATTTTCAGTAAAAGTAAATTCCTTTTTAGGTAGTAAATTTCCTTCAATAATAATTTTGTTTGCATCAAACTTTGCAGTAACAATAGCATCTTCTTGTAAAAAATTATTTGCCTTTAATTTTATGGCTACATGGCTTTTTGCATCAATTAATTTTGCTAAATCTATCTTAGAAATATAGTTTTTTTGTAAAAATAATTCAATTGCAATTTTTGTGAGGGCTGTTTTTTCTATTGCTGCAGAAGTTAGTAATATATTGTTTTCATTTTTATAAAACTGTATGCCTATTTCTTTGCTCGCATAAATATTGCTATCTATTTTATCAAAATGTTGTTGTTGGATTCCTTTTGCAAAAGCACTATCATCTTTTATTTTTAATATGCCGTACCAAGCATTTGCTGGTTGTCCACTTGCATGAAAAGCCAATACATAATCAGGAATCTCCACCATATCTTTCCAACTTACTACATTGGTTGCAGCTGCACTGCTGCTTATTTTCCATAAACTTGGCGTGCTTATGTATTGCCAAATTACGGTATTGGTTATTTGTTTTACATCTATAGCTACAATGTTGTCTGCGCTTTTTGCTACTACAGTTTCGGTATATGTTTTGTAAAATAGTTTTATGTAGCCAAATATTAATAACCCACATAAAATAACCAATGCCCATTTTTTCTTATTCATTAATCAGCCTTTATTACTTTTTCTGCTTCCTTTTTTTCAAACGTTTCATTTAAAAATTCTAGTGTATTAAAAATGAATTCTAAACTATTTGCATGGTTACCTTTTATTTTAATAGTGGTTGTGCCTTGTATCATACCATCTTTAAAACTGCTTTCTGTTTTTATATCACCCATATTTTCTGCCATGTATGTGCATATTTTTTTGTAAGCTTTTGTGCTTGCTTCTGTGCCCAATATGTCAAATAATTTTTTGCTATCTACCTTTACAGCGTAATTGTTATTCATAATAGCATTTTTAGTTTCATCGTCTATAGCAAATCCTTTATTGGTAAGCGTATTATCAATTACTTCTTTAGATGTAGTAACAATTACCTTACCTTCTTTTACAACAAAATACAAGTTGCTTATTGGATATTTTGTGCTATCGAAAGTAAGTTCATAATATCCTCCTTTGTCTTTATAATTAAGATGTTCTTTTTCGGCATACTTTAAAGGAAGCTTTGCAATTTTTTGCATAAAGTCTTCTCTTTTTGTATCCATTGCAAAAGTAAAATTTGGCGAAAGTTCTTTCTTCTTTTTCTTTACTTCTTTTGAGTTGTATTCTTTATCATATTCATAAGTTGTATAGTCCACCATCTTCGTTTTCATATCGTGCATTACAAATAAATAATTGCCAGGGTTTAATTCAGCAATGCCTTTTTCATCTATAATTATTTGTAATAAATCAATATACACATTTATCATTTCGCTGTATTCGCTCATGTACGTAGTGCTACTCATGTATTTTTTCATTATCGAATAGTAATAATTTATCATGGCTTCGGTATTAATGCTTACAGAAAAATAACCAATATTACCAGGGTTTACTATGTTTAATAATGATGCGTTTTGTTTGCTATTCATTACAGACTTGCCTAAGTTTTCCATGTCAGTATTTTCCGAATAGTTTTTTTGCTCCATGCGTATTTTATCTTTTTCAAAATATATATTTATGGCAGTTTTAAAACCATCGCTTGTATCTTTTTTGTAAGATGCTTTTGCATGCCTAAGTATCGAAAACACATCTCTCGATAAATAATTTTTATACTGGTTTATTAAATTGTCGCTATTTACCCAAAGGCTTACATGCGCTGTGGGCTCTATTATTTTTTTATAGCTTATATTTTTTTCAATGCTTATAACAGTGCCAGTAAATGTATTCGTCATAAGGCTTTCAGCGGTTTCTTGTTGGCGTTTCTTAGCCAACATATCTTGCTGTTGATCCCACAAATCTCTTTTTCTGTTTTCTATACTATCCTCTTCGGATGATTCTATGGATACTATCTTTTCTTCAATTATCATATCATCATCATAAACTTTCTTTTTCTGAGGTGCCACTTTCTTTTTTGCAATAGGTTTCTTTTTTACAACTCCTCCTTTTTTAGGAGTTTTATAACCATCTTTATAAATTTTAGGTTTTGTAAATTTTATAGCAGGTGCAGTTGCTTTGTCTATAATTGTTACTCCCGCACTGTCTATAGTAACATTTGTAGTAGCCGAAGTTGTGTCATTTTTATATTTATGGTTATAATAACTTTCTTTTAAATTGTAATTTGTATTTACAATTAGTGCTACAGCTTCGTTCCAGCCTACATATGTTTTTTCCGAAATTGGTAAAAACTGAAAACCATTTTTTTGTTCAGTTTTATTTTTTGCGCTGTACGATGCTTTTATAAACTGTAAAAATTGAGCACTATTTTTTATGTGCATTAAGGTTACAAAACTTAAAGTAGAATCGTCGTTGGATATGTATTGATAACTATCTTGCTCCAAATCTATACCCATATTTTGTGTAGCAGTAAGTGTGTCCAAATTCATCATTTTAAACAAATTGTTTTTAATAAAACCATAACTATTCAATTTTTGAACAGGCACACTTTTACTAAAATTTTCACCTGCATATTTTATGACCATAGTGGCAGATGACGGCACTTTTGCCAATAAATTTTGCGCAGATACATTAGTATATTCAATAAGAAATAGGGCTAAAACGAATAAAACTTTTTTCATTATTATTTGGTTAAGGTTATTTTATTTTCAATAGATTTTTTATCAGTAATAACATCCAATACATTATGCTGTAGCATTACTGCTTTTTTGCTAGGCGATATTTTCGCATCTTTATTACCAACGCTGCTTACCGTATTTTCAAATTTATAAATAGCAGTATAGTTTGCTGTAGCAAATATTTCTTTATCGGCATTGCTCATTTTATTGTAATCTTTTTTTAGCGACAACTTATTTATTCTCGAAAAAATATTGGTGACCGCTTCGTAGTCGTAACTTTTTTCTATTAGGTTGTTTTTTTTACTTTCTATTTCCATCACGCTTTTAATAATGCCATTTAGCTGATTTACTTTATTAAAATTACAAGTAATGGTAGCAATGTAATTATCAAAATCCATGCTGGTTTTTACATTATTAATCCCAGAAGTTTTCGCAGTGGCTTTTTCTATTTCCGTTATTTTATTTTTTATTTCTTGCTCAGTTGGTACATTGTGCCCATTAATAGTTTTCATTTTCATAATAGAATTAATCTTTGTTTTGCTTTTACTAAGATTAAGCACCAATTGAAAATTTCCTGAGCCATCGGCTTTTACAAATAGCTGCTCTATAATTTCGAAACAACTTGTAAATGAGATAAGGCAAAGCAATAGAAAAGGGTAGGTTATTTTTTTCATTGTAAATAATTGTTGCAAAGCTATTTAATTAATTAAGATGATATTGGAATTCTTATAAATTTATTAAAATGTGGGAAACACAAAAAAAGCGTAGCACATTTGTGCTACGCCTCATTTTTAAAAACCATTTTTTAAAAAGTATAAGCAAGCCTCAAACCTATGGTGCTTGAGTTTACACTGTTTTTACTATAGCCTGTATATTTTAAAGCGGCATCTACATTGTCAGAAAATTTGTACCCTATGCCAGGTGCGTATGTAAACGCTGAGCTAGAAGTTCCATTTGCGGTAGCTATAGTTATACCTAATTGTGCTAGTGCAAAAACTTCATCGGTAAAATAATACCTTACTCCAGCTAGTATAGGTATATAACCTACGGCTTTGCCTTTGCTAGTAACTCCAAAAGCAGTAATGCTTTTTGGTAAAAAACTGATGTATCCTGCATTTACATTTAAAGCAAGGTCATCTGCTACTTTATAATCTGCTTGGGCGGTTCCGCCAATTCCAAAGCTGTAGGCTTTCCCAAAATCTCCCAAGGGTAGCGCAGCTTCTAGACCTACGCTAAATTTTAGCATTTGTAAATCATCTTCTTTTTTTTGTGCAAATGCAGTACAGTAAATACCCATGATAACAAAAGATAAAAATGTTTTTTTCATGATTGTTTATTTTGATGAATAAATAAAAAATGCTTAACAAAATTATTGTGGGAACGGATTATGGAACGCATGTAGCACAAGCAATGTTGTGGTTTAAATTGATTGATGCTAGCGCTATTGTATTACCAGCAATTTTTGTACCAGTGGCACCAATAATGGAGATTATGGGTATGTTAAATAACAAAAATTGTGTAAATGGGTAAAATTATTTGTGCAAGATAATTTGTAGCATAAATGAAATAGGTAATTAGAAGAGTTTAAAAGCTCCTTTTATGAGCGCTTTAATTAAAGATTAATAAAAAGTTTTCTTATTTGTTTTATTCCAAAAAAGTACCAATAAAAAGCCAACCAATGCGCCACCAAGGTGAGCAAAATGTCCAACATTATCGCCAGCTATTCTATTAAACCCACTATATAAATCTATTAAAATAAAAAAGGGAATTACATATTTTGCTTTTAATGGAATTGGAATAAACATCACATACAATTCTGTATTTGGAAAATAATACACAAATGCGGCTTCCACTCCCATAATTGCTCCCGATGCACCAATGGCAGAATATTCATTTTTAAATTGCTCTACCAATTGTTTTGAGTATCCACCATATTGAACAGCTTCCGCACTTTTAGCAAACTGCTCTGCAGTAAAAGGAATAAACAACATTAAGATTAGTGAAGCACCAATACCACAAATTAAATAAAAAATTAAAAACTTTTTTGCTCCCCAAATTTTTTCTAACATGGTGCCAAATGTGTACAAACAAAACATGTTAAAAATAAGATGTGCAAAATTACCTTTGGAATGTAAAAACATATTGGTAATAATTTGGTGCGGCTGAAATTGAGGCGAAGTGTAGTAATGCATTGCTCCCCACTCGGTGAGATCAAAAGGTTTTACTAGAAGTTGTGCAACAAAAATTACAACATTTGCAATAATAATATTTATTACAGCAGGGTTTTCTTTTTGAAATCTATTTCCAGAAGCGAAAAATGACATACACTATTTTTTATTTTTATAAATTAATCTTTTTTCAAAACCATCCTTGCCACACATTCTATATGATGTGTTTGTGGAAACATATCTACAGGTTGTGTTTTTTCTACCGTATATTTTTCACTAAGCAACAACATATCTCTTGCCATGGTAGCCGTATTGCAACTTACATATACAATTACTGGCGCTGCTATTTCTAATAATTTATTTACCAATTTTTCATGCATACCCGCTCGTGGTGGGTCTGTAATCACTACATCTGGTCTGCCATGTTTTGCAAAAAAATCGTCGTTGCAAATTTTTATTACATCGCCAGCAAAAAAATCTGCATGGGTTATATTATTATTTGCTGCATTCTTTTTAGCATCTTCAATAGCATCTTCTACCAACTCTACACCAATAATTTTTTTTGCCAATGGGCTCACAAAAATACCAATGCTACCAGTACCACAATATAAATCATACACAATTTCTTCGCCTGTAAGCTGCGCAAAATCTCTTGCAATACTGTATAATTTTTCTGCTTGCTTTGTATTGGTTTGGAAAAATGATTTGGGGCTAATAATAAATTCAAAATTTTCTAATTTCTCCGTTACATATCCTTTACCATAATAAACTTGTGGAGTAAGGTCATAAATAGTATCGTTCCATTTTGGATTAATGGTGTAAAGCAAGGTTGTAATTTCGGGAACAGCAGCAAGCAATGCATCCATTACTTT
>JAYTGY010000467.1:0-17738 GCA_043733065.1 Ferruginibacter sp. | reverse complement strand
GTGTTTCAACAAATCGATGCGCATTGATTTTGAAATGGCATCTACTGCAAATTTGCTTGCACAATATCCGTTGCCATTCTCATATACTTCTTTACCAGCAATGGAGCCTAAGTTTATAATATGTCCTTTCGATTTTTTTAAATGCGGCATTAATGCTCGGCTTACATACAATAATCCATTTACATTTGTGCTCATCATGGTTTCCCAATCTGTAATGTCTGCTTCATCAAAAGCATCTCTGCCCAAAGCGAGGCCAGCATTGTTTATTAGAATGTCAATATTTTTTTTGTCTTCTGGCAAATTATTAATAGCATCAAAAACATTGGCTTTATTTTGTACATCAAAACAAAGTGTAGTTACATCTATTTTATATTTTTCTTCTAATACTGTTTTTTCTTGTTGAAGTAATCCGTTTCGCCTTCCTGTAATAATGATATCGAAATTATTTGCTGCAAATTTTTCTGCACATGCTTTACCAATGCCAGATGTAGCTCCAGTAATGAAAACTGTTTTGTTCATAATGAATATTTAGAAAATTTAATTAAGATGTATTGTCGAAAAAATAAAAATTTGGGCCTATCATCTTAGAAGAACTACTGTCCCTTTTTTAGATACTTTTTTGTTTTTATAATCTGTAGCATTGGCTTGCCATACATAAGTGCCAGACCCTTGTGGAATGCCTTTATACTTTCCATCCCAACCGGCATTTATTTTATTGGTAGTAAACAATAACTGCCCCCAACGGCTATACACACTAAATAATTCTAACGATTTTATGCCGAGAGGTATTGGTCTAAATAAATCATTTTTACCATCTGGCGCATTTGGTGTAAATGCAGCTGGTACATAAATATCGGGAGGAAGAAAAAATACTTTTACATTTATTGTATCACTATCTGTACAGCCAATACTATTACTCACTTCTACTTTGTAAGTAATATTGTTTAGCGGATTTGCTTCTGGATTTTTAATATTAATATCGTTTAGCCAAGTATTTGGTGTTGTCCAAAAATAATTTGCAATACCAGTTGTATTACTAGATGCGTTTAAAAACAATGGTTGGTCGAGTACAATAGAAGTATCTGATGGGCCAGCATCAGCAATAAGTTTTATTACTTCTACAATAATACTTTTTGATACTGGTTTAGGGCAACCAAAAGTATCGCTCACGCTCACCGTATATGTTGTAGTTTTTAAAGGATTTAAAACCTTTGGATTTGAAATATTAATGTTGCTTAAATAAATTGGTGGACTCCATAAATATTTACTACCGCCAGTTGCATTTAATTGTGCATCTTTTCCAAAACAAATTGGCGAAGTTGTACTCGCCGTTACTATTGGGTATGGTACAGTTTTTATAATTGCAGTATCGTTTTTAAAACATTTATTAGAAATGGATGCTTTTACATAATAGGTAGTCATTGGATCTGTAGGAAGAATAATAGGGTTGCGTATAGATGGCGTAGTTATTGTACTTGCAGGTGTAGAAGTCCAATTAAAATACAATGCATCCGTATTTAAATTTAGTGTTGCATTATCTGTTCTACAAATGGTTGTATCATTTATTGCTAAAAGAGTCACTTCGTTTACTACACTTACTTTTACTGAATCTGTAGCTTTGCATCCAAATTGATCACTGTAATTAGCAGTATAAGTTTGAGTAATATCTGGGCTTACCAATGGATTATAACTTCCTACATTGCTAATGGCAATATTGGGTGTCCATATAACTGTGCCGCTGCTAACATTGCTGTGTAGTTGCAAAGTATCTACTGTGCAAATGAGCGTATCTTTTGATATAAAAAAATCTGGTTTATCAACGATGACAACATCTCTATTGACTTTCTTTTTACAACCAACGTTGGATGCAATTTCCATTTCTACATTATAAGTACCTGGAGTTGTGTATGTGTAAATAGGATCTTTTATAAGAAGACTTGTATCATTGAGCAATGTGGTAACGCCAAAATCCCATCGCCAATAAATAATGGGCGGAAAATTTGTAGTGCTAATATCATTAAACTGCATGGGTGTATTTTTACATTGAGGTAAAATGGGTTTTATAACTGGTGTAAAGCCTGGATAAATTTTTGCAATATTACTGTCTATGCTTTCACAATTTGTATTTTTATTGATGGTAAGTTTTACCCAATAATCTCCCGGTGCAGAAAAGGGATGAATTGGAAATTCTTGTGTAGATGTATTTAAAGCTCCAGAAGCAGGATCTCCAAAATCCCAATCGAATGTGAGATTGAGCAAAGAATTATTTCCGTTTTTAAAAGCTGTATTTAAACTATCGCAATTGTATATTGGCCCCAGTTGTCTTAAAAGGTCTGAGCTTGCATAATCGCATGGGGCAACGGTTACAAGAAAATCTTTTCTGTGAGCCGCAATGAATCTTCCAGCTCGGTAAGATTTTACTACAACAGCTACAATATATTTGCTGCCAGATGTTGGTGCAATACCTGTAATAATTCCTGTTGCAGAATTGAGTGTTGCAAAAGTGCCAAATGCATTAAACCCAGAATATCCTGAAACGTAGTTGATGGAATTGTATGGAGGCCCAGCGGGAGTTTGGTAATTTGAAGCACCATTACTTTGTGTAGCAGCCCCACCATCGTATGCATTGAAGAATTCATAAACCAGTTGGTCATTGTCTGGATCAGTTGCACTAAAATCTAGTTTGAAAGGTTTGCCATTACAAATTATTGAAACGCCAGTTTCAAAACGAGCACTATTATCGGTTGTAATTATATTATTTAATAAAGTGCTATTACCTGGTATTTCTCCAATATAGGTTGCTCCCTCATTACTACCACCATTGTCGATACTGGCAACTCTGCAGCAAGTTTGAAAAGATACAATATAACCATTATTATTATCGGGCAATGTGACATCAAAATAATAATAACCAGCCTGATAGTTAAGCGTAGGCTCATTAGTAAGACAAGGCGGTTTAGAAATTACAGGAAGCCCATTTATTAGAGAGGATTGTGGTACATCTCTGTACCCACCAAATAAAGTATTGTTGTCATTATTATAAACACCCATTTTCACCGAAGTGGGAAGTTCAGCACATGCATTACCTGCATTACAATTTTGAGCATCTCTAAAAAGCCTAAGTGTTACTCTATACGATTTACTATTTGCTGTTGCCCCAGGACCAGTGTAATCATAAATAACTTCGCCACCTATTACATGCCTTGCAAAAACGGGGATAAAAAAAGCAATAAGAAATATTATGAGTAAAATTTTTTTCATCTATAATTATATGGCTCTAAATTAATCAATAATGAGTTACAACAAATGAATTACTTTATTTCTATTGCAAAAATCTTGCTAAAATTTGATTTAGCTTGCCCGTTTTTTTGGGTACGTATTTTATACAGTTTTGATATAGGTTTATAAACGTATTTTAAGGTAAACGAGTTTGTTGCAACCTAACCTATAGGCAGACTTTCTTAGTGAGTATTCAGGCGGATGCTTCTCCAAGCCAGTAAAACGACTATTGGCAACAATGCATTATTCATTAACTGCGGCAGAAAAAACCAACTGCATAATATTAGTGCTAAATAAGTACAAACAAAGAATGAAATTCTTTTTGCTTGGGTAGTTTTTTTATTTATGATGAAAGCGTAAATAATAAATAATGGTGATGCCCATAGTAAGTTGTAATTATTTTTTGTCATAATATGGTCGGTGCCAAACCACATAAATACAAATAAAATGCCTAACGTGCCTACTGCAAAAAACAATGCAGCATCAAACATGTTTAATAATTTTTTTACTGCTTTGTTTTTTATAAGACTGAGCAAAACAAAAAATATTAGTATAGAAATGGTAAATACAAATGGTGTAAAAAATTGTTTCTTAATTTTTGATGGCGTAAATGAATACAATTGATTTGACGAAAACACAAGTAACGTGTTTTTAGTAGAATCAAAAGCATGCATTAAATTGTCTGGCAAAAATTCTTGTTGTTCGGTTGTCATTACAGCATCGGTACGAGCACCCAATAAAAGATCTATACCAAGTTTGCCCCAAGCTTTATCATTGTTATCTAAATATTGATGTATTGCATTTCGAAATGTGAAATTGGTGGGCATTACGGCAGGTAATACAGGTTTTGGATTGCGGTATTTTTTTATAATATCTCTAAGCCTTGTGGTGCAATTGTCTAAAAAGAAATCGTATTGGTAATATTTATTTTCTTCTTTTATATTTTCTAAAAGATAATGATAAACTGCTACTTTTTCTGAATCGGATAAATGTAATACTTGCTCAGTAATACCCCTATTTTGAAAAAGATAGCTTTGCATAAAATCATTGAATTGTTCCACTTCTACTGAGTATCTTAATTTGCCTCTTATAAATTTTACATAAAAACCTTTTTCGTAAAATGGAAATGTGCCATAGTTGTAAACATGGTCTGTAACGCTGTTGCTGTCTATTACACGAAATGCGCTGTGGCCAAAAGTTTCGTTAAGGTCAGCACCTGGTGTGCAGGTGAGTAGAGATATGCGAAGACGAGATTGTGCAGATGTGCAAATATGCAAATGTGCAAATATGCAAATGAATAAAATTTGAACTATTATTTTTTTCACAATTTTTTTAAATATTCGAAATGTTTTATAACAAGAATCTCTTTACAAAGGTTACGGTTTAAAAATTTTACAGTCAGCCTGAGCTTGTCGAAGTCGGGTTATGTTTTCTAAAACCCGCTTCTGTAGCAGTTTGCATCGCCTTCGACAAGCTGCTAATGACATGTTTACTAAAAGGCTAAAAAACAATTTTTCACAAAATTAATTTTAGCCACAAAGTCTCGAAGACACAAAGGAAAAATGCGTAGATTTTTTGTACTTCGTGCCTTTGCGCCTTGGTGGCAGGCCATATTTTTCGCAGCGAAGCTGTGGAAAACTTTTTCTTGTATGTCATTTGCAAAGAGCTTAAAAAACTTTTTTATGAGTGCCTCAGGCTGACAACTTTAAATTCATTGGCTTAACCATTTTTAAATACCAGCAAGTGTTTACAAACAAAATGTTTGATATTAAAATAGTAAATATAGTAAATCAAAATTGCACAATCTATTGCATAATAAAAGATGAATAATGGTATGCGGATGAAGTGAGTGACACAACGATGATGACCATAGCTGCTTCTTTGTTCGGACAAAAATAATTTTTATCAATTCCCTTCGCCACAGGCGAAGGGCTACCTACTATAATTCGGCGCTTCCTTCGTGATAGCAATATCGTGTGCATGGCTTTCTTTCATGCCTGCATTTGTTATTTTTACAAACTGCCCA
This sequence comes from Ferruginibacter sp., assembly GCA_043733065.1. Lineage (GTDB taxonomy): Bacteria > Bacteroidota > Bacteroidia > Chitinophagales > Chitinophagaceae > Ferruginibacter. The sequence goes on along the minus strand of JAYTGY010000467.1, from coordinate 12,433 downwards.
TTTGCTTGCAAAGCCTTTATATTAGCGGCTCCGCAATAACCCATTCCAGCTTTTAAGCCGCCAGTAAATTGATGTACCACTTCTTTTAAACTGCCTTTAAATGCCACACGACCTTCGATACCTTCGGGTACAAATTTCTTTATGTCATCTTCCACATCTTGAAAATAACGATCGCTGCTGCCTTGCGCCATGGCACCAAGCGAGCCCATGCCACGGTATTGTTTAAATTTTCTGCCTTCATAAATTATGGTTTCACCAGGACTTTCTTCTGTGCCTGCAAACACATTGCCCATCATTACACAGGTGGCGCCAGCGGCAAGTGCTTTTACCATATCGCCAGTATAGCGAATACCACCATCGCTAATGATACCGATGTTTTTATTTTTGATAGCTGCCGCCGCTTGCATTACCGCAGTAATTTGTGGTACTCCAGTGCCGGCTACAACCCTTGTGGTACAAATAGAACCTGGGCCAATACCCACTTTCACCGCATCGGCACCCGCATCCGCTAATGCTTTTGCACCTGCGGCTGTGGCTATATTTCCTGCAATTACATCAAGGGTTTTGTATGATTTTTTTATGGCTTTCAACATATCTATAACACCTTTTGTATGCCCATGTGCACTATCTAAACAAATGGCATCTACGCCTGCCTTATGCAAGGCTTCTACACGTTGCATGGTATCGTGTGTAATGCCTACGCCTGCACCTACAAGCAAGCGCCCGTAAGAATCTTTTACAGCGTGTGGGTGACTTTTTAATTTTAATATATCTCCAAAAGTTACGAGCCCAATAAGTTTGCCTTGCTTGGTTACTACTGGTAATTTTTCTATTTTATTTTTTTGGAAAATGAGTTCAGCCTTTTTTAAATCGGTGCCTTCGGGTGCAGTTATGAGGTTGTCTTTTGTCATTACCTCACTCACTTTTATTTTTTTATTTATTTCAAAACGTAAATCTCTGTTTGTAAGAATGCCTACCAATTTATGTTGCGCATCTACAATGGGAATGCCACCAATTTTATTTTCTCTCATCAGCGACAAAGCTTCTCCCACTGTGGCATCAGGCGATAGTGTTATGGGGTCAAGAATCAATCCGTTTTCGCTACGTTTTACTTTTCGCACTTGCTCGGCTTGCTGCTCTATGCTCATGTTTTTGTGTAAAATACCAAGCCCGCCTTCTCTTGCTAATGCAATGGCTAGGGTGGCTTCGGTTACTGTATCCATAGCAGCACTTAGCAATGGTACATTGAGTGTAATATTTTTGGTGAGTAAGGTTTGTATGTTTACATCTCGTGGGAGTACCTGCGAGTATGCGGGCATAAGCAATACATCATCGAAGGTGAGTCCTTCGCCAAAAAATTTATTTGATTTGTTGTTTGTAGAAGATTTTATTGTTGCCATAGGCAAAGATAAGGAGGTTGGCGGAAAGTTCAAGGTTGAACATTGTTGAAAATTGTTGAAGGGTTTAAAGAGAAGTTGCGATGTTGTGGTTGGCCGTCCCTCGTCTTACGTTCGTGGTCTGTCGTCTTTCGCCCGTTTTTTCCTACCTAAATAACGCATCCATCGTCACTTCATTCTGCACAATTCCTGCTGCATAATTATTTGTTTCCAAACCAAAGCTTGTAATCATTGTAAGAAAAATAGATTTTTTAGTGCCCGTTTCTTTTCTAAATGCTTCAATTTTATTCCTTAATTCAGCATCATATTTTTTATCAATTACAAATTTATTAACGCTGTATTTCATCTCGCAAATGTTTATTACACGATCTCTTCTGTCTATAACTAAATCTATTTGTGCGCCATTATCCAATGTTGTACTACGCCAGCTAGATATATTTGTTTCTACTGCCGCTATACCTAAGCTTTCTTTTATTTCGTTTATGTGATATAAGCAAACTTGCTCAAATGCATAGCCACTCCAAGCTTTGTAAGTTGGCAGTTCAAATGTATTTAACCATTTGTTTTTATCATATACCTCGTTTTCATTATCGCTTAAATAGCGTAAATAAAACAATGTGTAAAAATCTACCAATTGGTAAAGGCTTGTTCTTCTTTTCTTTTCAAATGGCTTATATTTTCTTATAAAACCACTTTGTTCTAATTCATCTAAAAGTCGGGTCAGCCCTCCTCCATCTGCAAGTTTAGAGCCTTTAATAATTTCTTCTCTTGTTAGTCCTTTTGTTTTCTTTGCTAGCGCATGTACAATGGCTACGTGTCTTTCTGCATTTTTAAATAATGAGCTAAATAGCTTTTTAAATTCAGTACGAAGTATTCCACCTTCGCTAAAACAAATTTCTTGTATATTTTGTGTAGCACTTAATGCTGTTGAAACCTCATCCCAATAAAATGGAATGCCTCCCAATACCATATACAATTGTACAAGTTGGTACCTATCTAAAACTGATTTTTTTGATTGTACAAGTTGTTCGCATTCTTGTAAGGTGAATGGTGAAATTTTTATTCGCTTCGTAACCCTATTGTGTAAACCTCCTCTGTTGTTTATTAATTTGTTTATCATCCAAGATGCAGCAGAGCCGCAGGTTACCAAAATAATATCCTTTCGTGCAGATGCCCAGCTGTTCCAAAAATGTTCTAATGCTTGTATAAAACGTGCGTTTGGTGTATCTAACCAAGGGAGCTCATCTATAAAGATTACTTTTTTTGTTGCTTTAGATTTCTCTAAAAATTCCTCAAGCTGCACAAATGCAGCAAACCAAGTATCTTTAATAGGTGTTTTTGGTTTTTTATTTGCTTTTATAAGTGCAGTATTAAAATTTACAAGTTGTTCTTGTGTGTCAGAGTTGGCTAACCCCGTAAGTTGAAACACAAAATGTGAAGCGAAGGCGTTGCGTATTAAAAATGTTTTCCCTACCCTTCTTCTGCCATATACTGCAATAAATTCTGAACGATTACCCTTTAGCACAGCAGAAAATATTTTCATTTCTTTTTGTCGGCCTATGATATCTTCCATAATTTTGATTTGGCTGTAAATATATAAAAAATACCACTTACAGCCAACTCTATATTTTGAATATTTCTATATTTAATCTGCCTATAGAAATATGTCAATAGCGTTTGTTCTATTTTTTTTAAATAATTGCTAGATCTTTTTGAGATAATCATTATTTTAAACTTGCAATAAGTTAGGGTAATAACCATATTAAGCAAAGTGTAAAATGTTTTGACTTGGCTGTATCTGCCTTAAAAACACTATTTACAGCCAAGTCAAATAATTTTTTTGCAGTACTATTTTATATCAATTTAAAAACTTTACCTGGCAAAGATGCCACCACGCCCTGCATTTCCAACATGAGTAATGCTTGCGCTACTGCACTACTGCTTAGCCCACTTTTAAAATACAATTCATCTATTTGAATGTTTTCTCTTTCTTTTAAAATATCTGTAATTATTTTTTCATCAGGAGTAAGCTCTATAAAAAGTTCTCGTTGTTGTTTTATTTTCTTTGGCGCTTCTTTCCAATTCATGATGTGCAATAAATCATCAGCCGATGTTATAAGTAAAGATTTATTATTTCTAATGAGATAATTGCAACCTTCACTTCTACTATCTGTAACCCTTCCTGGAATGGCAAATACATCTTTATTGTAACTGTTGGCTAATTCCGCAGTAATAAGTGAACCACCTTTTGCACTACTTTCTATTACAATAAGTGCATCGCAAATGCCCGCTACAATTCTATTTCTTCGAGGAAAATTTTGACGGTCAGGATTTGTACCGCTCATAAAATCTGTAAGTAATCCACCTTGGCTAAGCATTTCTACTGCAAGCGTTTTGTTTTGTGCAGGATAAACTTTATCTAGCCCATGCGCCATTACACCAACGGTTTTTAATTTATTTTTTAGCGATGCTTTGTGTGCAATGGTATCTATTCCAAATGCAAGGCCGCTGATTATTAAAACATTTTGTTCGGCCAAATCTTCTATTATTTTATCGCATACATTTTTACCGTAATCAGAATTACTTCTTGTACCAACAATCGAAATTATTTTGATAGTATTTAAATTTGCATTGCCTTTGTAATACAGTAGGGTAGGGCTGTCGTAGCAATTTAATAATCGCTGCGGATAATTTTCGTCGGTTATAAAAAGTGGCGTTATTTTACTTTTTTCTATAAACTTAATTTCGTCTTCGCAAATTTTAAAATCTGAAAATTGTTTTATGGAGCTTGCTGCTATGGTACCAATGCCTTCAATATTTTCTAAGTTTTTTTTGGAGGCTTTAAAAATGCTTTCTGCATCGCCAAAAGTTTCGAGGAGTGCTTTTGCACGCACATCGCCAATGTTGGGTACAAGGGTTAGGGCAATTTGATGAAGTAAATCTTGATGCATTTTCTAAACAGTTGGTTATTTGAATTCGTAATGGTATCTACAAGAAATAACAACTATTTTCTCTTGGTCAACTGCATAAACAATCCTGTGTTCTTCATTTATTCTTCTGCTCCAATAGCCAGTTAGGTTGCCTTTTAATAATTCTGGTTTTCCAATTCCTTCAAATGGATTTTTTGCAATTGCTACAAATAATTCAGCAATCTTCTTTAATGTTTTCAATTCATTTTTTGACCAAAACTCAAAATCTTCAATAGCATTGTCTTCTAATAATATTTTTCTCATTTGCCATCATCATTTAAGATTTGTTGCAAATCAGAAAAATCTATTTCTTTTAGATTGATATTATTTTTTATATTTTCAATGGACTCGAATAACCTTTTTTTATTGGCATCGCTTTGCAATAGAAATTCTGTTTCATCAGTATTTTCTTCATAGATATGCAGGGCTATTTTTTTTCCTTTAAATGCAGATTTAATATAGTCGATAAAACTTATGTTCATCTCTTCTGCATTCATTCTCACTAAAGTGTCCATGTGGAGTTTTTTATAAAATTATAAAATTAATTGCTAATTACAATAATTTCTGTTCTTCTATTTTGCGCTCTGCCAACCTCAGTATTATTACTAGCTATTGGCTTTGTTTCGCCAAAACCTTTTCCTGTAAGGCGTTTAATGTCTATTCCTTTTTTTTGTAAATATGTAATTACAGATTTTGTTCGGTTAAGGCTTAGTTTAATATTATCGGCAGGTTTTCCAACATTATCCGTGTATCCATTAATCTGTATGATTAGTTTGTTGTTTTCTAATAATAAAATAGCCACTTTATCTATCTCTGCAAAAGAACTTGTTTGAAGTTCTGCTTTTTTAGAATCGAAGAAGATATTTTTTAAAATGATGCTCGCACCTTTTTCTATGGGTTGCAAAGCAATATTTATTACCATTGGGGAGTCAGTAATATTTCCTTTCATGGAAAAATTTTCGGAATATAATAAGTATCCTTTTTTGTTTATGTTAAATGCATAATTTTTTCCAACTGGTAAAGTGGTTAAATAATTTCCATCTTCATCTGTTTGTAATTTTGATAAAACAAAGCCAGAATCTATTGTTGTTAATTCTACTGTAGATGGTAAACCCGCATTTGTTTTTTTATCATAAATTTTTCCTTTTACCCAAAGCGTTTTTAAGGCTTGTATATCTTCACGTAAAGTAAAGCTGTACAAATCTATTTTATTTTTAAAATCACCTTTGTCGCTTGCATAATATGCGGTTTTGCCGTCTGCTGCTACTATCATTGAACCTTCGTCGTCTACAGTGTTTATTGGGTATCCAAGGTTTTCGGGTGTTTGCCAAATGCCTTTTTCATTTCGCCTAGTAACAAATAAATCACTCATGCCATATCCTAATCTTCCATTGCTGTTAAAATATAATGTTTGGTTATCGGCGTGTATGTATGGGCATCCATCATCGGCACTTGTGTTTATGCCCGCACCCAAGTTTTCTGGTTTTTGCCATTGCCCATTTAAGTTGTGGCTGACCCAAATATCCGAACCACCAAAGCCACCAAGCCTTGTACTTGAAAAAAATAAATCTCTTTTATCTGCTGATAATGTTGGTGCACTTTCCCAAGCATCTGTGTTAATTGTTTTGCCTAAGTTTTCGGCTTCACTCCACTGCCCATTTTTATTTTTGTAAGATATGTATAAGTCACAACTGCCAAATCCTTCTGGATAATTGCAACCTGTAAAAATTAGCCATTGCCCATCTTGCGAAATATTTTGTGCGCCTTCATTTAAGTTGGTATTTATTTTTCCTGGAACAAGTTTTGCTTTTTGCCAAACACCATTTATTTTTTCGCTTTCATAAAAATCTTCATCGCTATCTATTCGTTTATTAAAAATGATTTTATTGCCATCTACAGTGAGTGATGGTAAATATTCTAAAGCTGTACTATTAATATTTTCGCCCATATTTACCGGGTTAAAAATATAATTTTTTGTACTCACTTTTTTTGCAAAATTTACAGCAAACTCAAAACTCTTTTGTTTTTCAATCCCCGCTTTTTTATTTTTTTCTTGCAGGTTTGGAATGGCTAAAAACTTGTTTGTGTTTTCTAAAGCCTTTTCAAATTTGCCATTGCCTGCAAGGCTTGTAGCGTATTGTAATAAAAAAGATTTTGCATACAAAGAATCTTTATTAAAAATAGTTTCATAATCTGATGCAGAGGATGCATAGTTTTTTACTCTTGCATATATATCTGCTCTTGCTAAAAGTGCATCTAAATAATTCGGGTCAATTTTTAATGCCTCAGTAAGATTTGCTATGGAGTTTAAATAACTTCCATTGGTAGCATCTTGGTAAGCAGTTTCATAAAAGGTAATTGCTTTTTTATTTACTTTATCAGGATTATACCATTGTGCATTTAGTTGTAGTGCGAATAAAATGTTGACAAAAAATAAAACAATTTTATGTAGAAAAAGTTTTTTCATTATTTATAAATATATCGGAAGGTAATATTTTAAAAACAAGCTTTTAATAATATAGCGTTAAAAATATTTTTTAATGAACAATGGGCTTAAGCCCATTGCAACTTTTACGGCACATTAATATATTTATGCAATTGCAAACTCAATTCCCATTTTGGATTATCTTTTATATATTCAACAATAAGTGGCGTTACAATAGAAGCCTTACTCCACTCGGGTTGTAAATATAATTTGCAATTGGGCGAAACCTGTTCTGCAAATTCTTCTGCCCAAGTAAAATCGCTTTTATTGAATACTACAATTTTTAATTCGTTTGCATGTGGTACAACTTCTGGTAATGGCGCTTTAAATTTTTTTGGCGATAAGCAAACCCAATCCCACGAACCTGATAATTGTGATGAACCTGATGTTTCAATATTGGTTTCAAAACCTTCGGCTTGTAATGATGTAGTTAGTAAATCTAAATTGTGCATTAATGGTTCGCCGCCTGTTATTACTACTAATTTGGCAGCAGTTTTCTTTACCTCATCTACTAAAGTATCTATACCTATCATTGGATGTTTTGAGGCATCCCAACTATCTTTTACATCGCACCACACACAGCCAACATCGCAGCCACCAAGCCTAATAAAATAAGCTGCTCTACCTTGATGAAAACCTTCTCCTTGGATGGTGTAAAAATGTTCCATTACTGGTAATGCTATCATTAAATAGATTTATTTTTATTTAAAATTTTCTGTTTCTTTAAAATGGAAATTTTTCTTTTATTTCCAAAATAGGGAAATAAATTTCTCGTTTATCTCATTGTCAATAAAAGCCAAATTGAAATACTGAATTTGAACGGAGCGTCGCCACCGAAGTGCCATCAAGGTTCCTCTGCTAGTAAACAAAAATTTAAAAAACCGAAGGTTATTCTGCTCCTGCAGCCTTTAAAGTATTTTGCAATAATGCTGCTATTGTCATTAATCCAACACCACCTGGCACGGGCGTTATAAAACTACATTTTGGTGCTACGTTTTCAAAGTCCACATCGCCTTTTATAGCAAAGCCACTTTTTTTACTTTCGTCTGCAACCCTTGTTATGCCTACATCTATAACCACTGCACCTTCTTTTACCATATCGGCAGTAAGAAAACCTGGTATGCCAAGTGCGGCTACAATAATATCGGCTTCTGCACAAATTTTTTCTAAATTTTTTGTTCGGCTGTGGCAAAGTGTAACCGTACAATTTCCGGGGTTTGTATTTGCACTGAGCAAAATACTCATTGGTCTTCCAACAATATTACTTCTGCCAATTACTACTGCATGTTGCCCTTCGGTTTCTATGTTGTAATGTTTGAGCATCATCATTATACCGAGCGGTGTTGCAGGTACAAATGTTTCTAAACCTTGCACCAATTTTCCTACACTTATTGGGTGAAAACCATCCACATCTTTTTTAGGATCAATTAAATTTATGATGGAAGATTCATCAATATGTATTGGTAAAGGAAGTTGTACCAAAATGCCATGCACATCATCATCTTCATTTAATTTTTTTATACTTTCTGTAATTTCGGCTTCGGTAACGGATACATCAAAACGAATGAGCGTGCTTTTAAAACCTACATCTGCACAGTTTTTTATTTTGCTAGCCACATAAGTTTCACTAGCTCCGTTGCTTCCAATTAATATGGCTGCAAGGTGCGGTGTTATCCCTTTCTCATTTTTGTGTAAAATTGTTTTTGCCTTTATCTGCACTTTTACTGCTTCGGCTACTGTTTTACCATCTAAAATTTGCATGCTGCAAAAGTATAAAACTATCTTCACTTAATATTTTTTGAAGAATGCATTTATCTTTAAAATATTGATATATCTTGTCGGTGTATTTTAAACTGTATTTGTTTTGAGAAAACTATTACCTATATTTCTGCTTGCAATTATTTTTACCAATTGTACTCATGCACAATCGCTACGACATAGCATCAGCATGCCTTACATTAACTTAGGTGCATATAGTACGAAGCAAATAGATCCGTTTTCGTTTACCAGTAATCAGGCAGCTTTGGCGCAAGTAAAAGATGCTGGTGTAGGCGTTTATGGCGAAAGAAGATTTCTTTTGGCAGAAAATAGTGTGTATGGGTTGGCTTTGGCAGTACCTACAAAAAAAGGAAATTTTGGTGTACAAGTAAATTATGCTGGGTTCGCAAATTTTAATGAGCAAAAAGCTGGTTTAGCATATGGTCGCTCGCTTGGCAGCAAGGTGGACATTGGTGTACAATTTAATTATTATGGATATAAAATTCCTGCTTATGCAAATGCATCAACAATAAATTTTGAAGCTGGTGCTATTGTGCATGTTACCGAAAAAATAAATGCTGGTGTACATGTGTATAATCCTGTAAGTGGAAAATTGGGTAAAACTGGCGATGAAAAATTGGCATCTGCTTATAAGTTTGGTGTAGGGTACGATGCTACTGATAATTTTTATTTTAGTACAGAAATTGTGAAAGATGAAAACCAGCCAGTAAATGTAACTGGCGGTGTACAATATCATTTTAAAAAACAATTTTTTGCCCGTGCTGGTTTTAGAAGCGATAATAGCACTGGCTTTGCTGGCATTGGTTTTATGGTAAATAATTTTAGAATAGATGTAGCTTCTAGCTTTCATCCGCAATTGGGTATTTCGCCAGGTATTTTATTAGTGTATAATTTTAAAAAGGCAGAAAAATGAGGAGCATAGCAACAACGGTGTTCTTCCTTTTTGTGTATGTGCAATGCATAGCGCAAGTGCCCGAAAAAAAAGAAAAACAACCAGAACAAACAAACACAACTACAGAGCAGCAGCTCGAAAATATTACCAACTCAAACGAAGATGCTGAAACGGAAGATGATTCGTATTTACAACAAATGCTAGGCTATCAAAAAAATCCAATCAATATAAATTATGCTTCCGAAATAGAATTGAAAGAGCTGCGTTTATTAACGCCCATTCAAATTTCTAGCTTAATAAGTTATAGGAATTATTTGGGATTACTAATTAATGTTTATGAGCTACAATCCATACCAGGTTGGGATATTGCAACTATTCAAAAAATTCGCCAATACGTTTCTGTAAGCAAAAATGCAGATATTATTTCTTCTATAGCTGATAGATTAAAAGGCGGTGAGCACAGCATATTGATGAGAGCTACACAAATCATTGAGCAATCAAAAGGTTTTCAAATAGATCCTGCTGCGGGTAAAAACTTTTATCCCGGTTCGCAACAAAGAATATTTGTTCGGTATCGTTTTCAATACAAAAACCTTTTACAGTACGGAGTTGTAGGAGAAAAAGATGCTGGGGAGCAATTTTTTAAAGGTGCACAAAAACAAGGATTCGATTTTTATTCGGCACATTTATTTGCAAGAAATATTGGCATCATAAAATCGCTTGCTATTGGCGATTACACGGTAAATCTTGGGCAAGGTCTTACGCAATGGATGAGCCTTGCCTTTAAAAAAGGCCCCGATGTTTTATCTACAAAAAGAGAAGAAGATGTATTGCGGCCATATAATTCAGCGGGAGAAATATTTTTTCATAGAGGCACAGGAATAACTTTTGGGAAAAAGAATTGGGAGGCAACGGTATTTGCTTCCTATAAAAAAACAGATGCAAATTTTGCTGCTGGTGATACTACACAAACGCAAGACGATTTTGTAACTTCTTTTCAAACCTCAGGCTTTCACCGCACGGCAAGCGAGGTTGCAGATAAGGGCGTACAAAGACAATTGGCGTTTGGGGGTAATTTTTCTTTGAAAATTAAAAATTTGCATCTTGGTTTAAATGCCATTCAATACAGCTTTAAATATCCTTTACAAAAGGCAACAGATCCCTATAATCTGTTTGCACTTACGGGCAAAAGTTTTGGTAATTATAGTATAGATTACAGTTATACATACAATAATCTACATTTTTTTGGCGAACTGGCTACAACAAATAAAAAATATCCTGCCACAATAAACGGATTGCTCATTAGTGTTGCAAATAATGTGGATATGAGTTTTGTATATCGCAATATTTCAAAAGGATATCAATCGCTTTACACAAATGCATTTACAGAAAGCTCTACGCCTAATAATGAAAAGGGATTATTTTCTGGTATAACCATACGCCCTACCAATGCATGGCGTATAGACGCATATGCAGATTTTTATAAATTTCCTTGGTTAAAATATAGAGTAAATGCACCAACTACTGGGTCAGATTATGTTGTACAATTGAATTATAAACCAAACAAAGTATTTGAAATTTATACGAGATTTAAATCCGAATCTAAATCTATTAATTACAATCCTAAAAGTATTACGTTAAGCCCTGTTATTCCTCAGCCTAAGCAATATTGGCGCACACAGTTTTCGTATAAAATAAATTCGGTGTATAGTTTTAGAAGCAGGGTAGAAACAGTGTGGTTCGATAAAAAAGGAGACGCACCCGAAAATGGATTTTTATTATATGCAGATTTAATTTTTAAGCCTACTTTAAAACCATTCTCTGCTAATATGCGCCTACAATATTTTGAAACCGATGGTTACAATAGTCGATTGTACGCTTATGAGAATGATGTGTTGTATAGTTTTTCTATACCAGTTTTTTATGATAAAGGTTATCGTTATTACCTAAATGTAAATTATGATATAAGTAAAAAGTTATCGCTTTGGGGAAGGGTAGCACAATATTTATATCCCAACAAATCATTGATAGGCTCAGGGTTAGATGAAATAAAAGGAAATCATCGTACCGAGGTAAAACTACAGGCTTTGTATAAATTTTAACTTTTTTTAACTTTTACGCAGCGAAATAAGAAAGGATGCTGTCATAAATAAGAGAACAAATAGGTAAATATTTATTTAACAAAATTTTTATGTTAAAAATTTATCCCTATTTTTACGTTTCATTAATTATTAATTTTATAACTCATGACAAGAATCTTATCACTATTTGTGGTGTTTATGCTTACAGGAGCATTGGCATTTTCACAAAACCGGGTAGTGACCGGGAAGGTAACTGATGAAAAAGGAGATGCAGTTCCTTTTGCAACAATTAAGGTAAAGGGCTCTGGAGTGGCTTTAGCCGCTGACGCAAATGGAGTGTACTCCGTTAAAGCAAAGACTGGAGATATTCTTACTGTATCTGGAGCAGGGTTTAAGGAAGTTGAAACTTCTGTAACAACGGCACAAGTGCTTTATTCAGTGTTACAGAAAGGAACCAATGCGGAACTCAAAGAAATAGTTGTAACGAGTGCTTTTGGAATAAAGAAAACCAAGAGAGGATCGTCTTCTAACGTTCAAAATGTATCTTCTGAGCAATTAAACACAATTCGTCAAACAAATGTTAATGATGCATTGGCTGGTAAAGTAGCAGGTGTTCAAGTAAGAAGCCAATCAGCAGCAAAATTAGGCGAAGAAAATATTGTAAGATTAAGAGGAGAGAATGGGCTTGGAGTTGGAGGCGGTGCATTATATGTAATAGATGGCACAATTATGGCATCCAATGATCTTAATAAGTTTGCCTCTAGCTCAAAAGATATTAATCCAGACGATATAGAAGATATAACTGTACTACAAGGGCCAGCTGCAGCGGC
>JAYTGY010000466.1:0-8718 GCA_043733065.1 Ferruginibacter sp. | reverse complement strand
GTGCAGGTAAAAGATTACGGTGGTATTGGTGGGTTAAAAACGGTTTCTGTTCGTAGCCTTGGCGCAAACCATACAGGGATATTGTATGATGGCATTGCTATAGCCGATGCACAAGGCGGACAAATAGACCTTGGTAAATTTTCGTTAGATAACATTAATGAAATACAATTGTACAATAGTAACTCTACAGAAATATTATTGCCTGCAAGGGCATTTGCATCGGCGTCTTTGCTTACTTTAAAATCGTCATCCAGTATTTTAAACAGAGCAGAAAAGCAAAGCCTAAAAATAAAATTACAAAATGGTTCTTTTGGCTACTTCGCTCCTAGCCTATTTTTTAAAACTCGCATTGGTACAAAATTTCAAACAAGTATAAGTGGCTCGTACCAAACCGCCAAAAGCCAATACCCATTTATATCTTACGAAAACAGCAGTTTAACTGAAACAAGAAAAAACTCGGATATAAATGCATACAGAATAGAATACGATGCTGCATATTTTAGAAATGATAGCAACAAAATAAAATTTAAAACATACTACTACAACTCCAAACGAGGCTTGCCAGGTTCTATTATTTTGTACAACAATACCAGTAGCCAACGATTGAATGATGAAAACTTTTTTGCTCAAGCCACTTGGCAAAATAAATTCAATAGTAAAAACGAATTTTTGTTAAGCACAAAATTATCTGCCGATAAAAGTTATTATCTCGACCCTAGTTACCCAAACAGTTTTGGAAAGTTGGAAAATGAATTTCACCAAAAAGAAATATATGTTTCTGCAGCTTACAAATATGCCATGGCAAAGTTTATAGAACTTAGTTATGCAACCGATTATTTTAACAGCACACTAAAGCGCACCGATATTTTTGCAGACAGTTTTGCCAACCCTACACGAAATACTTTTTTAAACAATATTGCCATTCAAGTAAAGAAAAATGCTTTTGAAATAAATGGAAATTTATTGCACACAAGCATAAAAGAAAAAGTACAAAATGGAAAGACAGGACGAAATCTAAATCAACTCACCCCTGCCCTTTCAACCATTTTTCAACCCTTCAACAATATTCAACTTTTCTTAAGGGCTTTCTACAAACACATTTTTCGTGCCCCCACTTTTAATGATTTGTATTATACCAATATTGGCAATGTAAATTTAAAACCTGAAGTGGCAGATCAATATAATTTGGGTATTACATTTTCTAAAAACAACATTTCCTTTCTAAATAAAATTACCCTTACCACTGATGCATATATAAACAATGTAAACGATAAAATTTTGGCAGTACCAAGACAAAACCTATTTCAATGGAGTATGCAAAATATTGGAAGCGTTAAAATAAAAGGCTTGGATGCCACGCTGCTCTTGCATTTCAAGCAAATAAAAGGAGTGCAATTATCTTCCAATATATCTTATACATTTCAGCAAGCGCTGGATGTTTCAGTTGCTACATCAACATTATACAAAACACAATTGCCTTACACACCTACGCATACAGGTAGTGTGAACGTAAGTGCACAATACAAAAAAGCTACGTTAAGTTACAACTTACTAGCATCATCGTATCGCTTTAGGCAAGGCGATCCTATTGCAGAAAACCTATTGCAAGGTTGGAGTAGTCATGATGTATCGCTTGCATACACGTTAAAAGAAAATTATAAAATTGTAGCAGAAGCAAATAATATTTTAAACACTCAATACGAAATAATAAGGTATTACCCAATGCCTCGTTTCAATTACAGAATATCTTTTATAGCACATTTTAAAAAATAAAAAACAAATATGAAATCAATTAAAATTTTAAGTGCACTTGCTTTATTGGCATTAGTAATAAATGCTTGTAAAAAAAATGATGATGCCTTACCTACAGCACCAATGCAACTTACACCAGCCATTGGCGAATATATTTTGAGCGAAGGTGGCTTTGGTAGCAACAATACAAAATTATCTTTTTACAACAATGCTACCAATACAGTTGTTGGAGATTTCTTTGCACAGCAAAACCCAACAATAACGGGCGGCCTAGGCGATACCGGCAATGATATGATTGTTTATGGCGGCAAGTTATATATTGTAATGAATGTATCTGGCAGGGTTACTGTTTTAAATGCAAGCAACGCAACCTTTATAAAAAACATTAGTTTTATAGATGGCGCTGTAAACAAAAATCCTCGCTATGCTGTAGGCGCAAGAGGAAAAGTTTATATAACGGCATACGATAATAAAGTAAGCGTAATAGATACTGCTTCTTTAACCATCATAAAAACAATTGATGTTGGTCCAAACCCTGAAGGCATTGCCGCATCTGATAATTATTTGTATGTAGCCAACTCTGGTGGATACAATGCCACACCAGATTCTACTGTATCGTTAATAGATTTAAATACCGAAACAGAAATTAAAAAAATAAAAGTTGGTGTAAACCCAAACAAAGTAGAAATAAATAAAGCAGGTAATGTTTTTGTAAGTGCATATGGTAATTTTGGAAATATTCCTCCATCCATTTCTGTAATAAATGGAAGCACAAATACCAATGGTATAAACCTTGGCCCAAATTTCTCTTACTCTCACATACGCATTTTTGGAGACATAGCTTACGTATATAACAACTACGGCGGCGCAGGCACAGCAAAGGTTTTTAACAGCGCTACCAATACAATTGTACGCAACGAATTTATAACCGATGGTACCGTTATAACGACACCATATGGTATAAATATAGATGAACTAAATGGCGACGTATATATTGCAGATGCAAAAAATTATGTGAGTGCAGGTAGTGTTACTTGCTTTACGAGTGCAGGAGTAAAAAAGTTTTATTTTTCGGTAGCTCCAGGAGTTAGCCCTAATAAAATTGTGTTTAGAAGGTAGTTTTTTGTAAAATATTTTATTATCCGTGGAGTTTGGCTAGGGCTGTGCTTTATGGATTTATTTTGCAATTTTAAAAACTTACATTTGTTAATTGTTTATTGTAATATCACAATACATGCAAACCTTTTCACTCATTTAAGACTTTAGGTAGTTAAACGAATAAGAAATGGAAATCTTAACTTTATTATGTTCTTATGCATAAAAAAATTAATTTACAAAAAACATAATTATTACTCTAAAAAATTATTATAATAAAAAAAAATCTCAGAAAGACAAATTGATTATTTTGTAAATGAATTCTATAAACATCAAAAAATATTTTCCAAACGATATATGGGATATAATTTTTATAGTAAACGCACAAAGAAAATTGCATTTAAATTTATGCAAAAACTAAAAATGGCTATAAATTTTTCGGATACAGTTTAGTTGATTTTCCAATTTATGGCAGTGCCTACATTCAATATAATGCAAAATAATCTCGGCTTTTGAGGTTAATTTTGCTACTACACTAGTTTTAAAAGTATGAACTACAAAAAAATTGTCCAATACATTGCCATTTTATCTTGCACAGGGCTTATTGCAACCTGCTTTATTCCTTGGGTACATTACAATAGTATTAATACCACTTTTAATGGTTTCAATGTAAAGGAATTTGCCACTGGCGTAAATTATGGCAAAGCAGGGCGCATCATCAGCATTTTTACTATAGTCAGTCTTTTACTTACCCTATTGCCATTTTCGGTACCAAAAAGAATAAACATGTTTGTTTGTGCTTTGCTATTTGCCTACAGCATTCGTACTTACGTGCTTTTTACTGGCTCATTATTTGATGGAGAAGTGATTAAATTTGCTGGAATTTATTTAATTGTTATGCTTTCTTTGGTTTTGGTAATTTGTAGTATTTTCCCCAATTTGAAGGAGAATGAAAAAGAACCATAAAATAAATTCAAAAAATATACTTTTTTTATTAACTTACCGTTTAAACGGAAATATATTTAAGTACAAAGTTTTATATTTAGTAATATCCTTATAACATCTGATTGTGAAATTATTAACATGTGATAAGGTTACTTAAATTAATGCAGAGTATTAACTATGTTTGTAATCAAATTAATCAATTAAAAATTAAATTTTAAACAAAATGAAAATCACAAAAATTACAATGGCTGCTGCTTTAATGCTTGCAGTTGCATTTACAAGTTGCAAACCTAAGGATGCAGACATTAAAGCAAAGATTGAAGAAGCTATAAAAGCTGATGCAATGATGACTTCAACTTCTGTAGATGTAAAAGAAGGAGTAGCAACTATTACAGGTGTTTGCAAAGACGATGCGTGCAAAGCAAATTGCGAAAAAAACATTGCTGCTATTAAAGGTGTAAAATCTGTTGTAAACAATTGTACTGTAGCCCCACCACCACCGCCACCACCAGCTTCAATGGTTACAACACTTGATGCTGCTACACAACAAAAAGTAAAAGATGGTTTGAAAGATATGACAACACTAGTGTTGGCAGGTTTTTCTGGCAAAGGCGCTATCATTAATGGAGAAATATCAAAAGATGGTAAAATGAAATTGATGCAAATGTTGGCTTCAGCAAAAGTTTTGCTAGATGCTGCATCTAAAATAACAATTAAGTAATTAAAATCACCCAATAAAAATAAATAAAATGGCTTTACAAGATAAATATGCAGAATTAATTGCTGCAGCAAAAGACCACGGAGTAGCTAACCTTTCAGTAGCTGAGCAAGATGGCGTGTTACACGTTGCAGGTACTGCCTCTAACACGGCTACATACGATGCACTATGGGCGTTGTACGATAAACTAGATCCAGGAATGGCAAGTGGAGATTTGATGATGAACGTTGATATTAAAGCCGATGCTGGTGCACAGTTGCAAGTAACCACTGATTCTAGCAACCTTAACATTAGAGCTACACCTAGCACTGATGGCGATGTAGTAGGAAAAGCTGCACATGGCGAAACAGTTACATTAATAGAAAAAACGGATGACAGCTGGTGGAAAGTAAGAACCGCTGATGGCGAAGAAGGTTATGCATATGCACAATACCTTTCTCCACTTTAATTTAGTGATTAATTTATTTAAAAAATGCTGTTTCATTTATTTGAAACAGCATTTTTGTTTGTAGTATTGTTTATTAAACGTTTTGTTGAAAACATTATCAAAGCATAAACTTATACAGATGAAAAATATTCTTACATTTTTTTTATTAGTGTTCACTTTTAATTTTTCAACAACTGTTACTGCGCAATATAATTTTTTGGAAGTAAAACATTGGCAAGAAAATAATACAAAAGCTTTGGGTGGAAGAACAATAATGATGGTTTTAAAAGATAATAAAATTGTGTTTTCAAATACTATTAATGAACTATCAAAAAAACAAAAGTTTGTTACAAAAATAATTGCCCAACGTACGGGAAAAGATAAAAACGAAATGTTGAAAGATTTTAATGAAGAAACAAAAATACCAATAGCCAGTTGTAGCAAATGGCTGAGTGCCGCATTGGTAATGACTTTTGTGGATGAAGGAAAATTGAACATTACTGATACTATAGGAAAATTCTTACCAATACTTTCTAAAGCTGGAAAAGGAAAAATTACGATTGCACATTGCCTGAGCCACTCCACTGGTATAAACTCTGGCAATTTAAAAGAAAGTATTAAAGCTTTTAAAGAAGCAAATAATATGGATGATGCTATGCAAATAATTGCAGCATTACCATTGGATAGTAAACCTGGAGAAAGTTTTAGATACAGCAATATTGGGTTGCAAATAGCAGGAGCTGTTATAGAAAAAATAAGTGGCAAAAATTTTAGAACTTTATTTGAAGAAAAAATTGCCAAGCCTTGCGAAATGTTGCATACCGATTTTGGCAAAAAACCTCTACCCTTGCCTGCTGGCGGAGCAGAAAGTACTGCAGAAGATTATTTACATTTTTTACAAATGATTTTAAATAATGGAAATTACAATGGAAAAATAATTTTGAAAAAAGAAACGGTAGCATTAATGCAACACAATTATACATCTACCGAAAAAATAATTTACTCACCAGTAGAAGCTGGCAATTGGGGGTACGGTTTTGGAGAATGGATTATGGATGATGCAAAAGGCAATACTCCTTCTAATGTAGTAAGTAGTCCTGGTTTGTTTGGTACTTTTCCTTGGGTAGAAAATAAAAATGGATATGCTGCTGTTTTATTTACATATAACATAAATAGTAAAGGCAGGCACGAAAAATACCTTGAGTTGAAAACTTTGGTGGATAAAGCAATTTTAAATAACTGAGCCATAAATGTAGTATTTATGGTACTTTTGCAGTCAATTTTAAAAGAATGAAGAAGTTATTTTTTGTATTGCTATTTAGTTTTGCTTGTATATTTTCTTTTGCCCAAAAAGGAAAACGATTGAAAGGCATGTACATACAATGGGGCTATAATAAAGAATGGTACACCAGAAGTAACATTCGTTTTAAACTTGCTAATGGCGATGATTTTACGTTTGTAATGGCGAGAGCACACGACAAACCAGATTTAGATGCTATCTATAAAGATCCTGCCGAAATTTCAATTCCTCAATATAATTATCGTTTAGGATTTTATTTAAATGATAAACACACAAAAGCAATTGAGCTAAATTTTGATCATATCAAATACGTGGTTACCGATTACCAAAAAGTACATGTGAGAGGTGTTATAAATAAAGTACAAGTAGATGGCGATAGTATTTTAGACCCTTACAATTTTGTGCATTTAGAACATACTGATGGTGGAAATTTATTACATGTTAATTATGTACAGCAAAAAACATTGTACATGAATGGCGCTAAAACTCGACCACTAGTAAATTTAATTTGGAAACTTGGTGCTGGTATAAATATTCCTCGTACAGATTTTACGTACCACGGCGATAGATTTAATAATGATTTTCATATAGCAGGCTACAACCTAAGCGCAGAAGGCGGTGCAAGGCTTTACTTTTCTAAAAGATGGTTTTTAGAAGGCACTGGAAAAACAGGTTATGTGCGTTATATAAATGCGCTTGCCAATACAAACACAGATAAAGGCAACAGGGTAATTCATGCATTTGGCTATTTTGAATTCATTGCCTTAGTTGGTTACGATATTAAATTCTAATTTTTATATTTTATACCATTGAGTGCAGCACTACATACAAAAATTGTAAAAGAAACAGCTGCATTATTGGGTTTCGATTTTTGTGGTATAGCCAAAGCTCAATTTTTAAATGAAGATGCTCGCAGGCTCGAAACATGGCTCAATAAAGGAATGCATGGCAGCATGCAATACATGGAAAAGCATTTTGACTTACGTACAGATCCAACAAAACTTGTACCTGGTGCAAAATCCATCATTACACTTCTCATAAATTATTTTCCTGAAGAAAAGCAAAACGAAGATGCGCCAAAAGTATCTAAATATGCTTATGGAAAAGATTATCATGATATCATTAGAGAAAAACTAAATCATTTTTTCTTTTTATTAAAAGAGAAAATTGGAGATATACATGGCCGAGGTTTTGTAGATAGTGCGCCAGTGCTCGAACGTGCGTGGGCACAAAAAAGTGGTTTGGGGTGGATTGGGAAAAACGGAAATTTGATAAATAAAAAACAAGGTTCATTCTTTTTTATTGCATCACTAATTACGGATATGGATTTGCTGGCTGATGAAGAAGGTGTAAAGGATTACTGTGGAACTTGCACAAAATGTATTGATGAATGTCCAACGGAAGCAATTCTGCCCGATAAAATTGTGGATGGTAGTAAATGCATTTCGTATTTTACTATTGAGCTAAAAGATGCATTGATACCCGATAAAATGAAAGGGCAATTTGATAATTGGCTGTTTGGTTGTGATGTGTGCCAAGATGTTTGCCCTTGGAATAGGTTTAGCAAACCCAATACTGAAGAAGGTTTTAAGCCAATAAACGAAATTTTACATTATTCCACAAATGATTGGAAAGAATTGACAGAGGAAAAGTTCAAAATAATTTTTAGTAAATCACCATTGAAACGGAGTAAGTTTGAGGGGGTGAAAAGGAATTTGAAGTTTATTACTTAGCTTTTTTCATTTATTATTTATCATTCATTGCTGTTAAGTTAGGTGATTAAAATAGGTTTTATGAATTGCCTCGTGCTTTAGCACGAGGATAAAAAATTGAAAACAATATTGGGCTTTAGCCCATTTTGCATTTCGGCTTTAGCCACCAGCATATATTTAATTAAACAATACATTGTACCATATTACAGACTGTTTGATAAATTATAACCAATTTGTAATCTTATAACACAATAATGGCTAAAGCAAAATACATTTTGGGCTAAAGCCCATATTGATAATAATTTTCTTTCTCCGCCCTAAAGTGCGGAGCTATGCAAAGGACACTACTCGATAGCTTTGACTTAACCGCATGATTTATTATTTATTTTCAACAAAGTTTTTCAACGACTGCAAAGCATCTTCATACCCCTGCCCAGCCATTTTTTCTATAAATATTCCACTAAACTTTTCCCAAGGATACCATTTTAAATGTACAATGGCTTGCCATTGCACTTGCATGTTTCCTTGCTCCTGCACAGGCATGAGGGTTAAAATGTTTTCAATATCATTTTCGCCTTCTCTTTGTAAATTAATTTTTACTAATGGGTATTTTTTTTCTACAATTATTATTCTATACGTTTTTCCTTTTTGTGTCCATTCTGCTGTTGAGTTTATTTGGTCAGTTGTAGTACTAAAACTTAAAGCAGTAGAATCGCTTTTAAATACTGGATGCCAATTTTTCCAATTTTTCAAATCGCTTATTTCGTTA
>JAYTGY010000465.1:0-2580 GCA_043733065.1 Ferruginibacter sp. | reverse complement strand
AGAGTTGGAAATTCCTTATCCAAATTATGGTACAGCTTATAATACAGATGAAGCCATAGAAGTTGCCAAAGAAGTTGGCTATCCTGTACTTCTTCGCCCAAGTTATGTGCTAGGCGGGCAGCGTATGCGAATTGTATTAAACGATGATGAATTAGAAAGTGGTGTATTGAGTTTGCTAAAACATTTGCCTGGTAATAAAATTTTGATAGATCATTTTTTGGACCGTTGCCAAGAAGCAGAAATAGATGCCATTTTTGATGGAGAAGATTTTCATGTAATGGGATTGATGGAACACATAGAACCTGCGGGTATACATAGTGGAGATAGTAATGCGGTGCTGCCACAATTTAATCTTACACCATTAGTAGTAATAGCCATGGAAGAATATGCAGAAAAAATTGCAAGGACGCTAAATATAAAAGGGCTTATCAATATACAATTTGCTATAAAAGATGGTAAGGTTTATGTGATAGAAGCCAACCCAAGAGCTAGTCGTACCACACCTTTTATTGCAAAAGCTTATGGTATTCCATATTTAAACATTGCTACAAAAATAATGCTTGGTGTAGCCAAACTAAAAGACTTTACTTTCGAAAAAAACCTAAAAGGTTTTGCTATAAAAGAACCTGTATTTAGTTTCAATAAATTTCCTGGGGTAAACAAAGAACTTGGTCCCGAAATGAAAAGTACAGGAGAAGCCATACGTTTTATAAAAGATTTACGTGACCCTTATTTTAGACAATTGTATAAAGAGAGGAGTATGCATTTGAGTAAGTAATATAATAAATTAAACATGAACTATTTAAATATTGATAATAATCCATGTGCTAACAAAATTACAATTTATTGACAAATCTAATTTTCGTTGCACAATAATCCACTTTTTACATTCGTTAAGTTGCCGTAAATGTTATTTTTAAAAAGATGTTCAATCTTCTAAGTAATGACAAATTTTAAAATCAAAACAACTTAAATGAAAAAATTATCACTTTCTCTGATTTTCTTAACACTTTCGGTAGTGTTTTTCGCCTGCAAAAAAAGTCAATCAGAAACTTCAACTTCAGAAACTCAAACACAACTAATTAAACCAATACAAAGTAACGGTGGCGGTGTTGTTGGTAGAGAAGGCGGAGGCACAACTTGCCCTATAACTAGCGTTTCATTAATTGCTGGGCAAACCATTGACGCAGGCAATGTAACGGTAACAAACGATGCAAATTTTATTTATGTTACTTACAATACAAGTAATGGTTATGTATTAACACAAACACATTTATATGTTGGTAGTTGTTCGCTTATTCCTGTAAATCGTTCAGGGAACCCTACTCCAGGGCATTTCCCTTATAATACAGTACAAGAAAACATTACTACTTTTACTTATCAGGTGCCAGTTTCTGCATTACCCGCAGGAGCTTGTGGTTGTATTGCAGCACATGCTGTAGTAGTAAAATACAACGAAAGTGGTGCAATAATTGATCAACAAACTGCTTGGGGGAATGGTACAGCAATAAACCCAACAGGAAACTGGGGCCTAAAATTTGGATATTGCAGTTGTGCAAATGCAAACTAATGAATTAAAACAAAACTATAAATTATAAAAAAAGCAATGTCTAAGAGGGCATTGCTTTTTTTCGTTTGATTAATTATTAAGCTAGTTTATTTTCGGTACATAAGTTATGATTGTATATTCTCTTTAAAACAACCTAGTTTTGCGACAAATGAAACTTGAGTATTCCAAATTTAACCGCTATTTTCTCCTCAACAAACCATACAACATGGTTTCGCAATTTGTAAGTAGTCATAAAGTGCCATTATTGGGAGAAATTGATTTTGATTTTCCTGAAGGTACGCATGCAATAGGAAGATTAGACGGCCCTTCTGAAGGATTATTAATTTTAACTACAGATAAAACGGTTACTCGAAAATTATTTTTAGCAAAGCAAGCACATACCCGCTCTTATTTGGTATTGGTGCAGCATAAAATGACCGAAGAAAGTTTTTTACAATTACAAACTGGTATAAACATTCCCATAAACGATACAGAATTTTATTTGGCAAAACCTTACTCCGTAAAAATTATTACAGAGCCGACCAAACTGTACAAATATGCTACAGACCCACGAGAAATTTATCCGCATACATGGCTGCTCATTACACTTGCAGAAGGTAAGTTTAGGCAAGTACGTAAAATGGTTATGGCTGTAAAGCATCGTTGCTTAAGGCTTATACGGCTAAACATAAGCAATATTTTATTAAAAGATATAGAACCTGGCGCAGTAAAAGAACTTGATGAAGAAACCTTTTATAATTTATTGGCGCATTCAGAAAAAATTCCTTTCAATTAATTCCATTTTGTAAAACAGTATTTGTACTTTTCAGTTACCAAACTAACTGATGGCAAAATCGTACAACATACCCTTGTGGAAATCATCGCCATTTGTACGGCTGATATTGCCATTGGTTGTTGGAATTATTTTTCAGTGGTATATAAAAGTCCCTTTTCAAATAAATGCGATTTGTATAGCATCTTTAATCATCCTTTTATTTCTCTTTAATGTTTTATCTATTGAAAAACGTTAT
>JAYTGY010000464.1:0-5583 GCA_043733065.1 Ferruginibacter sp. | reverse complement strand
TTCTTGTACTTGTTTATCGGTGTTTTTCGCAAATAGCATTTTGCCCCCGAAGATGCCTGCAATAAGCGCTACAGCTCCGGTAATGATGTAAATTATAGTTGGTTCCATTAAGTTTTGTTGTTTAATTTAGTTCGCAAAAGTTTAATACTCATATAAAATGGGTATAAGCACGAAGGTATGTAAAAGACTGCAAAAATTTATCAACCAGTTTTAATTGATCTATAACGAGTGGATTTCTATATCTTATTTATTGTACAAACAAAGAAGTAGCTATGGGCAACATCGTTGTGTCACTCACTTGTACTGCATACCTTTATTCATCTTTTATTATGCATTAGATTGTGCAACAGATTATGCAATATTAGTATGCATCAGATAAAAAATAGAGACTTTCCAACCTAAAAAACTATTCATTATTAATTTTCAATTATTAATTACATCCAAATACTTTAATTTAGCCAAAACTTTCATTATTAAAAGAGCACTTACATATTTACAAGATTTATTTTTAGGCGAATCTGTAACCAACGATTTTAAAAAGCAATTGCATAATGTTATTGGGTTTAAACCAAATAACATTTTACTGTATAAAACTGCGCTAAGCCATCGGTCTGTGCGTGAGGGAGCAGATGAAAACAATGAGCGATTAGAGTTTTTAGGCGATGCAGTATTGAGCAGTATTATTGCACATTATTTGTTTAGAAAATATCCGTATAAAGGCGAAGGCTTTTTAACGGAGATGCGTAGCAAAATGGTAAACAGGCAAAAACTAAATGAAATTGCCATAAAAATGGGATTGAAGAAAATCACCTACTATAATAAGTTGGATAATTCATTAAAATCATCTCAAATATTCGGCAACACATTAGAAGCATTAATAGGCGCCATTTTTTTAGATAGAGGCTATGATAAAACACAGCGCTGGGTAGAAAAATACATTGTGCAAAACCATATGTTTACCGACGATTTAGAGGCCATAGAAATAAACATAAAAAATAAATTATACGGTTGGGCAAATAAAAATGGCAAGCAATTAGAATTTACAACTGTAAAAGAATCGGTAGAAAGCGGCAGAAGATTATTTACTATTGGTGCTACTATAGACGGAGAAGTAATAGCCGAAGCAAAAGGATTTAATAAAAAAGATGCAAGCCAAGCGGCAGCATTTAAGGCGGTAGAAACACTCGGGTTATAGAACGAGAAACGAAAAAACGAGAAACGAAAATTATGAAATTTGGAATATTAGGAAGCGGAAGTTGGGGTACAGCCATAGCAAAAATTCTCACCGATAATAATAATACAATTTATTGGTGCAATAGGAGTGAAGCTTCTATTGAACAATTTAGAATAAAAAAACACAATCCACAATACCTTACTGCTGCACGGTTTGATACGAATAAATTACAACTTACTACTGATGTGCAAGAAGTAATAACACAATCTGATGTTGTAATTATTGCTATTCCATCTGCATATATCTGCGAAGCATTATCAACTTTAGATGCAACTATTTTTGAAGGAAAGAAAATTGTATCTGCCGTAAAAGGAATTTTACCAGAAAAAAATGAATTGCTCAACGATTATTTAGGCAAAAATTTTAATGTACAAATAGAAAATTATTTTGCCTTGCTTGGCCCATGTCATGCTGAAGAAGTGGCAGCAGAAAAATTATCGTACTTAACATTTACCGGTGTAGATGAAGACACCACAGCAATTATTGCAAATTATTTTAAAACAGATTATATAAATACCGTTGTAAATAAAGATATCTACGGCGTGCAATATGCAGCAGTACTAAAAAATATTTATGCAGTGGCTGCAGGTATGGCACACGGTTTAGATTATGGCGATAATTTTTTGAGTGTACTCATTGCCAATAGTGCCGATGAAATGGCGGGTTTTCTTCGCAAAGCAGGAATTGTAAATGCAGAAGTTGGGTATATGGAGCATGGAAAAAATGCTGCAAAAAATGAACATGCTAATTATGCAGCTTCTGTTTATTTAGGCGATTTATTGGTTACTTGTTATTCATTATTTAGCCGTAACAGAACTTTTGGAAACATGATAGGTAAAGGATACTCCGTAAAAAATGCACAATTAGAAATGAGTATGGTGGCAGAGGGATATAACGCTTCAAAATGTATGTTCATTATTAATCAAACTGTAGATGCAGAGATGCCAATAGCACAAACGGTGTATGATATTTTGTGGAATGGGTTAGGTGCTGCAGCAGGATTTAAAAATATTGAGGCAGATTTAATTTAGGGTTTTTTGCTAAGAGGTCGAAGGAGAAAAGGAGGAGCTACATATAACATCTCTTCTTCCTCTTTTTCTCCTTCGACCTCTTAGCTAATTTCTCTTATATGCTCCTAGCCAATCTGTTTTTTCCTCTTTTTCTCTCTTTTTCTCTTTTACGCTCCTAGCCAATTTCTCTTTTACGCAAACAAATCCCCAGCAATACCATCCGCAAAAAACTTCCCTTCTTTGGTAAGTTGTAATGAAGGATTTTGGTAAACTATTTTTCCATGCTCTATATATTTTTCGGCGCCAAATAAAATTCTTTTTTTGTTTATTATTCCAAATTTTTCTTCTACAATTTCTACATTAATTCCTTCTATAGTCCTTAGTGAAGTCATCACATATTCATTTACACAATCTTCATCTGTTAGTATTTCTTCTTCATATGGAATAATGTTTTTTTCTAAAGATTGAATGTACAAACTGTTGTTGGATATGTTCCATCTTCTTTTATTTATGCCATCATAAGAATGTGCAGATGGACCAAAACCAAAGTAGGGCTTACCTTGCCAATAACTACTATTGTGTTTACTTCTATAACCTTTTTTAGAAAAATTACTTATTTCGTATTGCTCATAACAATTAGCCTCCATCATTTCTAATAAAATTTGAAATTGTTCTGCTTGTTTATCGGTATTTACATTTGGGCTTTTATTTTCTTTTATTAATTTATTTAAGATTGTTCCATTTTCTACAGTAAGGGCATAGCAAGAAATATGTGGAATGTTTCTTTGGGCAATGATGTTAAAGTTTTTTATTAAGTCTTCATTACTTTGTAGTGGAGAGCCATAAATTAAATCTACAGAATAATTTGTAAAACCTACGGCTTCAATATCGTTTAAACATTGTAGAGATTGTGCAGCATTGTGAGCACGGTTCATCCATTTTAATTCGGCTTCGTTAAAAGATTGTAAACCTACCGAAAGCCTATTTATACCAACAGTTTTCCATTGTTCTAGTATTTTTGTATTAATATCATCTGGGTTGGCTTCTAAAGTAATTTCTGCATCGTTAGCTACATCAAATTTTTGTTGTATGGCATTAAAAATAAAATGTAAATCCTCAACCGATAATAAACTTGGCGTACCACCACCAATATATATGGTATCTATTTTTGTATCTGCAATAAAATTATTTGTCAATAAAATTTCTTTCGTTATTGCACTTATCATTGCCTCCTTATTCTTCAAGGAAACTGAAAAATGAAAATTACAATACGTACATGCTTGCCTGCAAAATGGAATATGAATATAAATACCCGCCAAAGATTTGTAAATTTACTTTTTTAAAAAATTACTGCTTCTACCACAATGAACATTTGCACAAAAAAAATTAGACACGCCATTGCACTCGTATGTATGATGTGCATGTTGCATCTGTATGGTTTTGCGCAAAAAAACGTTAAAGCTCCAAATGCTTTTTCATTGTTTGTACATTACAAAGATAGTATCATTGCCGCAGAGACACCAAGCATCAAAACTTCATTTGCAGATATGCAATTATTATATGAGTATGTAAACACATTACCTAAAATACTTTCTACAAAAGGCTATCCAGTTGCATCAGTAGATAGTAGCTGGCAAATAGGCGATACGCTGCACATCAATTTATACCTTGGCATAAAATATAATTGGGTACAGCTTCGCACCATTGGGATAGAAAAAAATATTTTAACAAAGTGTGGCTTTAATGAAAAGGATTTTACCAATAAGCCATTAAACATTGCAGAAATATCTTCAATAAAAGAAAAATTGTTGGGTGTTTATGAAAACGAAGGCTATCCCTTTGCGCTTATTTATTTAGATAGTGTAACGATTATAGAAAATAAAATATCGGCAGCATTAACTGTAAATAAAATTTTATTGTACAAAATAGATAGTATTACAAATTATGGCAAATTAAAATTGAATAAAAAATTCTTGCAACGTTATTTAGGCATTAGCAATGGCAGTATTTATAGTTATGAAAAACTAAAAGATGTAGATAGGAAATTATTGGATTTGCCATTTGCAACGCCCATGAGTATGTCTTCCTTAAATTTATTGGGTTCTGGTGCTATTTTAAACATTAATGTAAATAGTAAAAAGAGCAGCGAAGCAAGTGCCATTTTTGGTTTTTTACCCGATGCAAATAGTACAGGAAAATTTCAATTAACGGGCGATGTAAATCTTGATCTTAAAAATGTATTTGGCGCAGGAGAGGGTTTGTTGTTAAAATATCAATCATTGCAACCAAAATCTCCAAGGTTAAATTTGGGTTACGAAAAACCGTATATATTCCATTCGCCTTTTGGACTAAGTTTTTTGTTTGAGTTTTTTAAAAAAGATTCTAGCTTTATACAATTAAATACACAAACGGGTTTACAACTAAATCTCTCAAAATACCAAACTGGCAAAATTATTATTCAATGGCAAAATACCAATGTATTGCAAGGCGGCATAGATACTAATGCAATTAAGCAGCAAAAAAAATTACCAGATATCATAGATGTAAAATCGGTGAACGCTGGAATAAATTATGAGTATCGAAATACCAATTATCGTTTTAATCCAATAAAAGGGAATGAAATAAATTTGAGCATAGTTGCTGGTATAAAAAATATTCAACAAAACAGTGATGTGCTTTCATTAAAATCATCTGGGTTTAATTTTGCAAGTTTATACGATTCTATAAAACTTAGTAGCTATCAGCTAAAGTTAAAAATCACTGCTATTCATTATTTTCAATTGTCAAAAAGCAGCACATTTAAAGCTGCATTAAATGCAGGTATTTATAACAGCCCAACAATTTTCAGGAACGAAGTCTTTCAAATAGGTGGGTATAAACTATTACGAGGCTTTGATGAAGAAAGTATTTATGCTACACAATATGAAGTGCTCACAGCAGAGTATCGTTTTTTAACGAGCCTCAATTCGTACATATTTGGTTTTATTGATGCGGGCAGTACAAAAACAACATACCAAAGTATCAAAAGCAATAATTTTTTTACAAGCGCAGGTGCAGGTATTGTGTACGAAACAAAAGCTGGTTTGCTCAATCTTAGCCTAGCTTTGGGTAAACGAAACGATGTGCCTTTTAATATTCGGCAAGCATCAAAAATTCATTTTGGGTATATCAATTATTTTTAAAATTCTTTTTAGCCAATCAACTACTTATTTTTGCCATAAATCTTTTCTAATTGTGAAGGCTTTTGTAATAGCAACTTTTTTATTTTTTATAGTACCTATGTGCTCATATGCACAAGTTGTAAATGCTCCACAGCCTGCGACCCCAGCAATTGAGCCT
>JAYTGY010000463.1:0-2935 GCA_043733065.1 Ferruginibacter sp. | reverse complement strand
ACAAATTGTGCGGCTTTTTTTAATGGAAAATTTTTGAAAATGTTTTTTCGAAAATTTAAGTATTTTACCAAACATTTTTTCTTAATAGCATAACTTTGCGCATGATTAAGTTTGAAAAATTTACCTTAGATAATGGCCTACGTGTATTGGTGCATGAAGACAAAAGCACACCAATGGCGGTGGTAAATGTGCTATACGATGTAGGCGCAAAAGATGAAAATCCTCATAAAACAGGCTTTGCACATTTATTTGAGCACCTTATGTTTGGCGGAAGTATAAACATACCTGTATATGATGAACCCTTGCAAACGGCAGGGGGCGAAAACAATGCATATACAACCAATGACCTTACCAACTATTATTGTCAACTACCTTCGGAAAATATAGAAACCGCTTTTTGGTTAGAGAGTGATAGAATGTTGAGCCTTGCTTTTAGCAAAAAAAGTTTGGAGGTACAACGTAAAGTTGTTTGTGAAGAATTTAAAGAACACTATATAAACAAACCTTATGGAGATGTTTGGCACAAGCTTCGTGAGCTTGTTTACACTACGCATCCTTATAAATGGATGACGATAGGCGCTTCATTAAAGCATGTAGAAGGTGCAACATTAGAAGATGTAAAAGCATTTTTTAAAAAACATTACAACCCTAGTAATGCTATACTTACTGTAGCAGGTAATGTGGATGTAGAACAAGTAAAAGCATTGGCAGAAAAATGGTTTGGCCCAATACCTGCGGGAGAAAAATACAATAGAAACTTACCAGTAGAACCAAAACAAACCGCAGCAAGAATGCTAGAAGTAAAAGCTGACGTACCGCTTGATGCTTTGTATAAATGCTGGCATATTTACCCTCGTACAGATGATCGGTATTATACAGCTGATTTAATTTCTGATATTTTAAGTGGCGGAGGTTCGTCTAGATTATACCAAAGTTTGGTAAAAGAGCAGCAGCTTTTTAGCAACTTAGATTGCTACCATATGGGTAGTACAGATGCTGGCATAATGGTAATAGAAGGAAAGCTTGTAAAAGGTGTGGACATTAAAAAAGCAGAAGCAGCTGTAAACGAAGAAATAAAAAAAATGCAAGCAACAGGTATTACTGTAGAAGAATTAGAAAAAGTGAAAAACAAAACAGAAAGCGCTATGGCTTTTGAAGATATGAGTGTAATGAACAGGGCATCTAGCATTGCCATGTACGAATTGCTTGGCGATGCAGACTTGATGAACAGTGAGCTTGAAAAATATAGAGCTGTAACAGCCGAAAATATTTTAGAACAAACAAGAATTATTTTTGATGATAATAATTGCAGTACAATGTATTATTTGAGTAATAATTAATTTGTAAATTTGATAAAACAACTAAACAATGCCTACACTAAAAATAAACAAAGTAAAAAAAGAAATTGAAACATTGTCTTTAAATTTATCATCTAATGATGCACAAGATATTTTTTATGACATTGTATTTAAAAAGAAAGTAGAAGAGGGGTTAAAAGAAGCGGATGCAGGAATGGTTACAGATTGGAAATTGTTCAAAAAAGAAATGAGAACATGGTACAAATAAAATAAGTATTAGTAATTTTATTAAAAAATATAATAATGATAACTAAAGAAAAATTGATAGAAACCATAAAGCAAATGCCTGAAGAAAAATTCACTTCATTGGATAGTGTTTTAGAAGAGATAATATTGATAGATAAAATTGAGAATAGTTTACAGGCGGCGGAAAGGGGCGAAGTTCTATCAGAAGAAGAAATGGATAAATTAGTAGATTCATGGTAAAACTTATTTACACCGTTAATGCTTCAATAGATTTAAATAGTATATTTCTCTATATTTCAAACGATTCTGTTGTAAATGCAAAAAGGTTTGTTCGGCTTCTCAAAAGCCATGTTAAAACATTAAAAGAATTTCCAGAAAAGGGGCGAAAGATTTCACCAGAGAGATTTCCTACTTTAAGGCAAGTGCTTTATAAAAGTTATAAAATAATTTACACTTATGATGCAAATAAAATAACGATACATGTTATTACGCATCAATCACGTTTAAACATCAATATAGATGCTTTAAAACAATTTTACATTTAATTATGCTCAACAGAACCATAGCACCACCCATAACAGACGCAACAGATTTTAATTTAAAGCTAAAGCCATACGATCTTTTTCATTTAGATAATGGTGTACCAGTTTACACAATAGATGCAGGCGCACAAGATGTATTGCAAATAGAATTGGTATTTTATGCAGGCAATTTTTTTGAAAAAAATAAAGGCATAGCATCGGCAACTAATTTTTTGTTAAAGAATGGAACTACTACCCGCACTGCTTTTCAGTTAAATGAAGCATTTGATTATTATGGCGCAAGTTGCTCACGGGCTTGCTACAACGAAACCTCAACTTTGTCGTTGCATACACTAAACAAACATACAGACAAGTTATTGCCGCTTATGAATGATATGCTTACTAATTCTATTTTTCCGCAAGAAGAATTAAATATTTTTAAGCAAAACTCTAAACAACGCCTTACCGTTAATTTGCAAAAATGCGAATATGTAGCTGCAAGAAAAATAGATGCATTGTTGTATGGCGAAAGCCATCCATATGGCGCTTTTACAAAACCAGAAGATTTAGATAGTTTGGAAATAGAAAATATAAAATCTTTTTACAAAAAATATTATTTAAATGGAACTTGTGTAATTTTTGTAGCAGGAAAGTTGCCATTAAATATTCAAGATTTATTAAACGAAAATTTTGGGAAATTGGCATTAACCAAACCAAGTTTTATCGTAACTCCAATAAAAACTACACAAGCTTTAGAAAAAAAATACAGAGTACAAAACGATGAAAATGCTGTGCAAGGTGCTATAAGAATTGCACAACCTTTTCCAAATCGCCATCACGAAGATTTTAAAAAAGTAATTGTGCTTAATA
>JAYTGY010000462.1:0-4457 GCA_043733065.1 Ferruginibacter sp. | reverse complement strand
ATAAAAGCAGTTACGAATAAGTACGAAGGCACGGAAACAATTGCTGCTTTTAATAATATGCCCAAGGAATATATTATGCAGAATATAAAAGCAATCATTGGTTTTACGATAGAAGTAGAAAGTGTGGAGAATGTATTTAAACTAAGCCAAAATAAAACCGAGGAAGAAAAAAGAAATATTATTGCAAAATTAAGAGAGCGAAATAGAAATGATGATGATGTACAGATAGCGAATGAAATAGAGAAACGATTAAAAAAATAATATGCACCGTAACATTTTAATACAACAAATCAAACAAAAAAATTCTTATCTATGCGTAGGTCTAGATACGGATATCACAAAAATTCCAAAGCATCTTTTACAAAATAAAAATGCTATGGTAGATTTTAATAAAGCCATTATAGATGCCACAAAAGATTATTGCGTAAGCTATAAATTAAACACTGCTTTTTACGAAGCCCTTGGTAGCAAAGGCTGGGACGCCATGGAAGAAACCGTACATTATATTCCAAGCACTCATTTGAAAATAGCCGATGCAAAGCGGGGCGATATTGGTAACACTTCATCTCAGTATGCAAAAGCATTTTTTGAAACATTACAATTTGATGCCATTACCGTTGCTCCGTACATGGGCGAAGATAGCATTCGTCCGTTTTTAGAATATGAAGATAAATGGACGATAGTGCTTGGTCTTACAAGTAATAAAGGAGCTGCAGATTTTGAAATGCTAAAAATTCAAAATGGAAATGATGAACATTTGCGAAGCGAATATTTATACGAGAATGTTTTGAAAAAAATATCTTCCTGGGGTAATAAAAATAATTTAATGTTTGTTGTTGGTGCCACACAAGCTACAGAACTCACCAATATTAGAACCATCATTCCAGAAAATTTTTTATTGGTACCTGGTGTAGGTTTTCAAGGTGGAAGCTTAGCAGAAACGAGTAAATATGGTATGAACAAGGATTGTGGCTTATTGGTAAATGCAAGCCGTGCTATTATTTATGCAGGTAGTGGGGAAAATTTTGCTGATGAAGCTAAAGCCATTGCACAACAATATCAAACAGAAATGAAAACATACTTAGTTGATAATGGATAATTCTTAAAATAATTTAATGCTCGCTTAAAAGTAAGAAACTTACATCAAAAACATTATTAATTATTCATTATTAAATTATAAATTAGTTTCGCCCATTTCGCATACTCCTTCCCCGATGGATGCAACCCATCGCTAGCAAGCATTTCATCATTATGTGCATCTGTTCGTTGCGAAGTTGTAATATCAATAAAAGTACAATTTTGTAGCAGTGTTATTTTTTTGCAAGCTGCATTGTATTCGTCTATTTCGTCTGAAATTTTTACAATATCCCTTTCTGCTGCAAAAGGCGTAACGCCCCAATCAGGAATAGACAATACAAAAACATTTGTAGTTTTATTTCCTGCAAAAGCAATAGCTTGTTCCAATAAAAAATTAAATTCTGTTTCATATTCTTCCACAGCTCTACCTCGGTATTGATTATTTACACCAATCAATAAACTCACAAAATCGTATTCTTTTAAAAATATATATTCTTGTATTGCGGCATTCAAATCATCGGTTGTCCATCCTGTTTTTGCAATAATTTCAGGAGCTGCAATTTCAATATTTTTATTACGAAATAATTGCACAACTTGATAAGGAAACGATTCCGTTAATAAAACTTGCTCTCCTATTGTATAACTATCGCCAAGGGCTAAATATGTTTTCATAGTTGTGTTTCTAATTGTTTAATCCATTTTCTACAAAAATATAAAGGTACTAATCCAACCACACCAAAACTACAATCTATCAATACATGAAACATAGGTATATGCCGCAAGGGCGCAGCTATAAATGCCAATGGAAATACCGCTACACAAGCCAACATTGCCCAATCTATAATCCATTTATTTTTTAAAGGGTCTTTCAATGGCCCAATAAAAGCCATTGCAATTACAATATGTGCAAATGCCAACCAATCAAATCCATAAGCCAACATTGGATATTTTGCATTTGTTTCTAGCAATGCACTATACACATCTTTCAACCATGTTTCTGCAAATCTTGGTACCAAAGATGGATGATTAAGCAACCACCGCAATTCTGTTTCTACAGGAAAAGCAGTAACCCCGCTTAGTATTAATGCAACAATAAAAAATAAAATGAGTAGGCGTATTTTTTTAAGTAATGACATAAGAAAAAATAAAATTAATTACCCAAATAATATTTACAAAAAAAACGAACCTCTTCTTCGCCTTCCTGCATCTCTCCATGTACCACAAAAAACTACAACACCTGCACTATCAAAAATTTTAAATAATGCGTATTTTCTTGTCCGCTTATTATGGGATGGTCTGCCGATTGTGCGTTAAACATTACTTGCCTAATATTTCTTTTAGCATCTTTAGCCGCCATTAAAATAATATCATAAAATAATGTAGGGTTTACCAAATTCGTACAGCTCGATGTTACTAAAAAACCACCAGGCTTTACCAACTTTATACCACGCAAATTTATTTCTTTATAACCCGTTACCGCTTTATCAATGCTGCTGCGGCTTTTAGCAAACGAAGGCGGGTCAAGCATTACCACATCCCATCGTTTATCTTCTTTCGATAAAGTTTTCAAAACATCAAACGCATTTACACATTCAAACGTGCAAATATTTTCAAGCCCATTAAGTGCAGCATTTTTATTGCACATATCAATAGCACCCTGCGAAATATCTAAACCCAATACTGATTTTGCGCCATAATGCGCAGCACTTATTTCAAACGAACCAGTATAACAAAAAGCACCCAACACATCCGCATCTTTTACAATATGCCGAATTGCATTTCTATTATCTTGTTGGTCTAGAAAATAACCCGTCTTTTGTCCATTGGCAATATCCACATGCATTTTAATACCATTGTACGTATCATCAAAAGATTTTTCGTTGATGATAATATTCGTATCAAATTCTTCCGATAAAAAACCCTTTTGTTGTTCCATACCTTCCAGCTCACGTACAGGCACATCATTGCGTTCGTAAATACCCTTGGGCGAAAACAATTGCTGCAAAGCCTTTACAATAGCGGGTTTCCACACATCGATACCAAGCGCCAACGTTTGTATTACAAAGTAGTCGTTAAATTTATCAATGATTAATTGTGGCAAGTCATCCGCTTCTCCAAAGATCAATCTGCAGTTTTCTGTGTAGCCAATTTTTTGGCGATACTGCCATGCCTGTTCTATTTTTTTATAAAAAAAAGCCTCATCAATTACTTCATCTTTATTACGAGTAAGCAGCCTTACAGAAATTAACGATTGCGGATTATAATATCCCCTACCAATAAATATTTTATCGAACGTAAATACATTTACAATTTCGCCAGGCAAGGCATTGGTATCTTTTTCTTTGCCCCTATTTACTTCGTTAGAAAATATCCATGGGTGGCCACTCTCTACCCTGCGGCTAATATTTTTATTGAGCGTTATGCTTTTCATATTGGGTAAAAGTAATTGTTTTAATTTTTAGTTTTAATTTTTTGTGAGCTTGTAAATTTTATGTCTCTTGTTTAAGATTTAAAAAATTTGGAGCATGAGCAACAAAGCAAAGCCAAACATTTGCATCCGCCTGTGCGCTGTACCTTCGTATATGTGTACTGCGCTGCGCTTGCACACATATACTCGGTGCCGCTTCCATGCGGGCTACGCTGAGCAGAAAATCTTTGCTGAGCTTTTATTATGCATTATATTGAAACGAATGAATGCAAAGAGACTAGCATGAAAGCCAAGAAAAGTTCATTTAATTTTTGTATTTATCAATTTTTATAATGCATTCTTCCAGAATGTAAAATGTAAATTTGTTCCTAAAATTAGCTTTACTTTGCCTGGAAAATGACTTAAAAACACTTTACTACACAAGTCCAAAAAAGATAAAAAAAAATAAAATAAAATTCAATTCAATACGAAATCATGAAATTAACAACCCTTCGTTTCTACAAAATTGTAACGATAGCTTTAACTGTTTTTGCATTTTTTTTAATAAGCCAAACATATGCTCAAGAAACAATAACCCCTACCAGTCATTACAGATTTAACGGCATATCAGAAAACATAAACCGACCTGGCGAAACACAATCAACAGGTACAAGCGGCACTGGCGCAAACATTGATGTGCTCTATCATAAAATTTTCTGGCGCATCAATCCAGATAGTGCCGTAAAATATATTAAAGGTTCTGTGCAAACCAATTTTAAAACCATTCAAAATAATGTTTCATCTATAAGTTTTGATTTGCGTAGTGGCTTAATCATCGATTCCATTAAATTTCGCAATTTGCTTTTACCGGTAGGAAATATTAATCATGTAAGCAATATTGTTACCATTAATCTTGGTGTTACACTTACCAATAATTTTATCGATTCGTTGATCATTTTTTACCAAGGCACGC
>JAYTGY010000461.1:0-2697 GCA_043733065.1 Ferruginibacter sp. | reverse complement strand
GGGTGCTAAAGCTGTGCCATTGCAATTGCCAATTGGAGCGGAAGATAATTTTACTGGTGTGGTAGATTTAATTACCATGAAAGGTATTGTATGGAATGAGCATGATAAAGGAATGACTTTTCAAGAAGTGCCTATTCCGGCTGATATGGAAGAAGAAGTAGCACAGTATCGTCAAGAATTGATAGAAGCAGTTGCAGATTATGATGAGAAATTATTAGAAAAATTCTTTGAAGATCCAGCATCTATTACTGAAGCAGAAATGCATGAAGCTATTCGTAAAGCTACCATTGATATTTCTATTATTCCGATGATGTGTGGTTCATCTTTCAAAAACAAAGGTGTACAAACAGCGCTTGATGCAGTAGTAAGATACTTGCCTGGACCATTAGATATTGAAGCGGTAAAAGGAACACATCCTGATACAGAAGCTGAATTGATTCGTCATGCAGATCCTAAAGAACCATTTAGTGCTTTGGCATTTAAAATTATGACAGATCCTTTCGTAGGTCGTTTGGCGTTTTTCCGTGCATACAGCGGTCGTTTAGATTCTGGTAGTTATGTATTGAACACCCGTACAGGTAAGAAAGAGCGTATAAGTCGTATTATGCAGATGCATGCCAACAAACAAAACCCTGTTGATTTTATTGAAGCAGGCGATATTGGCGCAGCAGTAGGTTTTAAAGATATTAAAACTGGTGATACTTTATGTCACGAAGATCATCCAATCGTTTTGGAATCTATGACATTCCCAGAGCCAGTTATCTCAATAGCTATAGAGCCTAAAACACAGGCTGATGTTGATAAAATGGGTATGGCTATTGCTAAATTGGTAGAGGAAGATCCTACGCTTAGAGTAAAGACAGATGAAGAAACTGGTCAAACCATTTTGAGTGGTATGGGTGAGTTGCATTTGGAAATTATTATAGACAGGATGAAGCGTGAATTTAAAGTAGAGATAAACCAAGGTGCGCCAATGGTTGCTTACAAAGAGTCTTTCAAAATGATGGTAAATCATAGAGAGACTTACAAGAAGCAATCGGGTGGTAGAGGTAAGTTTGGTGATATCGCTTTCGATCTTGGTCCTGCAGATGCAGAATGGTTGGTAACAAATCCATTGGGTGGATTACAATTTGTAAACGAAATATTTGGTGGTAGTATTCCAAAAGAATTTATTGCGCCAATTATAAAAGGTTTTACATCTAGTATGACAAGTGGTGTATTAGCTGGTTACCCAGTGGTAGATATGAAAGTACGTGTATATGATGGTAGTTATCATGATGTGGATAGTGATGCCATTTCTTTTGAATTGTGTGCTAAGCAAGGATATCGTGAGGCTGGTAGAAAAGCTAAACCTACATTGCTTGAGCCAATAATGAAAGTAGAAGTGCTTACGCCTGATCAATACATGGGTGATGTAACAGGAGATTTGAACCGTCGCCGTGGTATGCTAGAAGGTATGGATACAAGACATGGCGTACAAGTAATCAAAGCAAAAGTTCCGTTGAGCGAAATGTTTGGTTACGTAACTCAGTTGCGTTCATTATCATCTGGTCGTGCTACAAGTACGATGGAGTTTAGTCATTACGCACCTGCGCCAAATGGAGTATCTGAGGAGATCATTGCAAAAGCAAAGGGTAAGGTGAAGATTGAGGAATAATCCAATTAGCTAATTTGCTAATTCGATAATATGCTAATTAAAAACCCGTTCTGAAAAGAGCGGGTTTTTTGTGTTGGAAATTGTTTTAAGAAATTTATAACTTTTTGTTTACAAACATTTGTTTTTCATAGCATCAGCGTGTCGCCTGTCCCGATTTTTTCGGGATCACTCACTTCAAAGGCATACCATTGGTCAACATTATAGACCAATATATTTTTTCACATTTTATATGGTACAATTTTGGCTAATTTGCAAATACAAATAAAAATGATGGAAATAATATAACCTCCATTAGCAACTAAATAAAAAAATATGAAAAATTCAATAACGAGTAATCCTTTATTTAAAAGTACTTTTTTGTTTCTCCTAATCGTTTCTGCAAGTACAGTAACGTTTGCACAAAAAGAAAGTTTCTTTCGCATGGGAGCTAAGGCAGGTGTAAACATTAATAAGATTGATGGCCTAGCATACAAAGATGCTTTTAATTATAATTTTCAAGCAGGTGTATTTGCACAATTTAATATTACTAAAAAAATAGGGATACAACCAGAGGTGAATTTTGTACAAACGCAATCAGAATTTAGTAATGATCCAAATACAATTACAGACGATTTATTTGGAGGTGGAACACAGCACAAAGCAAAACTAGATTATTTGGAAGTGCCGCTTTTGATGAATATAAATATAGGGCCTACACAAAAAGTTAAATTGCAACTTGGTCCTGCATATGGTGGTTTACTAAAACAAACAGTTGATAGCTTAAAAACCGGCACCAATAATTTGTATAAAAATGGCGAATGGAGCGCTATTGGTGGGCTTTGGATACAATTGCCACTTGTAAATTTTAGTGCAAGGTATAAATTAGGTTTAAGCAATATAAACGACTACAACAATACACAAACTTGGAAAAACCAAGCCATACAAATTTCGGTAGGTATAACTTTTTAAGTAAAATTATCTGGCCACGAATACACGAATGATTTTATTCGTGCATTCGTGGCTTTTTTGTATGCATTAAAATATGTCGCAAGGGTTGTCAA
>JAYTGY010000460.1:0-2461 GCA_043733065.1 Ferruginibacter sp. | reverse complement strand
CTCACCACCACTAGCCACTTTGTGCAACGGCTCAAAACGGTTGCTTTTATTGGCATCAAACAAAAAGTTAATTTCATCGCTGCCATGTGCAGAAAGTGTGGAGGAGTTTATTTCTACTTTTATTTGTGCATTGGGCATGCCAATTTGTGCAAGCAATGCATTTACTTTTTGGGTAAATGGTTTTGTTTGTGCGTTTCTGTTTGCATTTATTTTTGTAGCAATGTTGGTGGCTTCTGTAAAAAGTTTAGTGCTTTCTTTTTCTAATTTTTCAATGTTAGTAGTAATATTAAAAACCGCATCTAGTTTTTGTTGTAGGGTTTCTTGTATGTCTAACAATTGTGCTGTGGCGGTTACGCCATGTTTCTTTTGCAATTTATACCCTGCGGA
This sequence comes from Ferruginibacter sp., assembly GCA_043733065.1. Classification (GTDB taxonomy): domain Bacteria; phylum Bacteroidota; class Bacteroidia; order Chitinophagales; family Chitinophagaceae; genus Ferruginibacter. The sequence continues at coordinate 2,074 of JAYTGY010000460.1, read as the reverse complement.
AAGCCGCTCGTTTACAGTGTTTATGCGTTCTGCATCGTAGTGTATGCCATCATCAATTCTTTCTAGTTCATCGGCTACATCTTGTATTTCTATTTGTGCGCTTACGAGTCTTTTTTGTAAGTCTTCAATATCGGTATGGTATTCTTTTAAGTTGCTCAGTTTTTGTGCTAGCGCTTTTAAGTTTTGCGCTATGGGTTCTTCGCTATTGGTAAGTGGTATATAAACGCTGCTCAATTGTAGTTTTATATTTTCTGCATTGCTCAATAATTTTATTTCTATGTCTAAATTTTCTAATTCGTTTTCTTGCAGGTTTATTTCGGTAAATTCTTCTAGCAAAAATTTGTTGTAGTCTGCTTCTTTATCTGCATTGGTTTGTTGTACACGCAATGCTTCTAGTTCGTTTTTTGCAGTGGTATATTTTGTAAAAACAGTTTTTAGTTCTGCTAATAAATTTGCATTATCTGCCAATGCATCTATTACTTCTCTTTGAAAATTTTCTGTACCTATTTCTTGTGTTTCAAATTGACGATGTAAATCCACCAAATTATTACTGAGTTCTTTTAGTTGTGTAAGGTTTACAGGTGTATCGTTTACAAAACTTCTGCTCTTGCCATTGGCAGCTATTTCTCTGCGAATAAGAATATCGGTTTCGTTGTCTAAATCGTTGGCTTCAAAAAAATCTTTTACTGCTGCATTATTTTTTATGTGGAAGGTTGCTTCTACAATACATTTTTTGTTTTTATCTTTTAGCACGGCTGTATCTGCTCGCTTGCCTAATACAAGGTCTAGCGCACCCATGAGTATGCTCTTGCCTGCACCAGTTTCGCCTGTTATGATGTTTAGCTTTTCAGAAAAATTGATGGTCAATTCGTCTATAATAGCGTAGTTGAGTATTTTTAGTTTTTGTAGCATAATATATAAAGAAGCAAATTAGATAAAGTAAAGGATATGGGGAAATATTTTACCTCACCCCATCCCTCTCCACGAAGTGGAGAGGGCAAGGGGTGAGGATTGAAGCGAATGGGCGGTGCGATTACGAAGAACCCCCAACGGGGTTCACTTTGAGTAACCATGGGTGAAACCCATGGGCCTACTGCATAATCTCCACACCAACCCCAACGGGGTTGAACAATGTGATAACGTATTCTATTGCATAATAAAAGCTGAAAAAAGATATACTGATGAAGAGCTGCGGGATGGGCAGTAGTAGCTCCCGCAAATAGTACACTACAAATTATAAAGTCACTTTAATGCGGGACTACTACAGACAGCCCGAACAAATGTTCAATAAAGTGATGAAGTTTACAGCCCACAAAAATAGGCCCCCTAAATCCCCCGAGGGGGGACTTGTGAACCCTAAAATTGTAATTGAGTTTCACATATAACTGTGCTTTTAAGTCCCCTTTCGGGGGATTTAGGGGGCATCTGCATTTTGTTTTTTACCTTTATCCCAATTAATAATAATGGTAATGGTAAAAACGGGAGATTATAATACGCTACGAGTATTGCGCAAGGTAGATTTTGGGGTGTATTTAGATGATGGCGAAGCGGGTATTTTATTGCCCAAAAGATATGTGCCAGAAGGACTGAATGAAGGCGATGATATAGATGTATTTGTATATCATGATGGGGAAGATAGGCTGATAGCTACTACGGATAAGCCTTTTGGTGTGGTAGGAGATATTTTAAAAATGAAAGCTGTTTCGGTAACGGAGCAAGGTGCGTTTATGGAATGGGGCATTATGAAAGATTTGTTTGTACCAAAAAGCAAGCAAATACAAGGCATGTTGCCAAAGGGCGAATACTTGGTAAAAATTTATAGAGACGATCAAACAGGTAGGGCAGCGGCTAGCGAAAGGGTAGAGGAGTTTTTGCACAATGATGTTATTACAGTGAAGGAAGGAGATGAAGTAGATTTAATTGTGCTTCGTAGAACAGATATTGGTTATTTGATGATTGTAAATAATGTTCATACGGGTGTGTTGCACATGAACGAAGTTTTTAGACCGATTGGTGTGGGCGATAAATTTAAAGGCTTTGTAAAAAAAGTAACACACGATAATAAAATAGATGT
>JAYTGY010000459.1:0-8847 GCA_043733065.1 Ferruginibacter sp. | reverse complement strand
CCGGGAGCAGTATTTACAGATTCTTGGGCAGGGTTCGATAATAGTAAACATAGAATTATGGAAGCGTCAGATATTGCCGCCATCATATTTGCTTGCACCAAACTTTCTGCTGCAGCAGTGCCCGAAGAAATTGTGATGCGCCCACAACTTGGCGATTTGTAATTAACAATTTATTGCCAATATTTTAAGATAAAGAAAACAAATCGTTTCTACTTTGTTGTATAATTTTGCTGTGTATTTTATTTGCTTTTTTATGAAGTTATTTTTTACCAAACTATTTTTCTGTTGCATTTTTATAATTATTTGCAATACTGCTATTGCACAAGCAAAGTTTTATGCTAAAGCTACGCCTAATAATGCAGGTTTAGAAGAATATATTACGTTAAAATTTACGATAGAAAATGGAAAAGATATCCAATCGCTTAATCCCACAATAACAAACGATTTCATAGTTGTAAGTGGTCCAAATCAAGAATCTTCCACTAATATTTTTAATGGCAATACTACACAATATGTATCAGTAAGTTTTATTTTGCAGCCAAAAAAAGCTGGTAATTTTTTAATTGGTTCTGCATCGGCAGTTATAGATGGAAAATCGTTTAAAAGCAATGCGGTAAAGGTTTCTATAAGCAATAAAAAATCTTTGCATAATAATACTGCACCTGCAAATCAGTCGCCATTTGCAGCTTTTGATTTGTTTGATGAACCAAAGCCTCAAAAAAAATTTGAAGATTATATTTTAAGAAATGGCGAAACGGTGCAAGATAATGTGAGTAGAAATATGCAGCTCAAATTGCAAACAGACAAAACTTCGTGCTTTGTGGGCGAGCCTATTTTAGCAACGTATAAACTTTTTACAAGATTGCAAAGCGAAAGTAATGTTTCCAAAAATCCTTCTTTCAATGGTTTTTCTGTGGTAGATATGTTGGAACAAATAGATCAAAATCCAAACAAGCACGAAAGCCTTAACGGACGAGAGTACAATGTATATGTAATTCGCAAGGCACAACTATATCCGCTACAAGCTGGAGTAATAGAATTAGAATCTGCCACTCTGGAGAACAAAATAACATTTGTGAAAAATGATAATGGTGTAAATGATATGTTTGAAGAAAATGTAAGCCTTAGTAGCAAGCCATTAACTATACATGTAAAACCATTACCAGAAAAAGGAAAGCCAGAAAATTTTAAAGACGCAGTTGGTAATTTTGATATAGAGGCAGTAATAGAAAAAAATAATTTTTTTACTGATGAAACAGGAAAATTATTAATAACGATTTCTGGCAAAGGTAATATGCAATTACTAACTACACCCGAAATTGCTTGGCCAAAAGGCTTTGAAGTTTTTGAAACAAAAATTACAGACAATACAAATAATGCTACAATTCCAATTAGCGGTAACAAAACATTTGAAATTCCATTTACGGTTACAGATACTGGCAAGCAAATAATTCCTGCCATACAATTTAGTTTTTTTGACCCCAATATAGGATCTTATAAAACCGTTTCTACTGGTAGTATTACAATAAATATTGCTAAAGGTAAGGGTAATTACGCAACCATGGTTGTGCAAAAGAAAAATGAAAAATCAGTTTCATTTTTAAATAAAATATTTGCGAATAGATGGCTGGTTATACTCCTGCTTGCAGGCATTTTTATTGTAAGCTTTATTTTTTGGTGGAATAGAGAAAAAAAGATAGAAGAAAAATCAATATTGCCCGAAGTGAAAGATACTGTAAACACGAATGTTATTCCTGTTGATTTGGCATCTAATATTAATCATTTAAAAAAAACAGAACATTCTTTGGCTAAAGAAGACTGTATTGATTTTTACACACTTTTAAATAGTGAATTAAAACAGTTTTTAGCAAAGCGTTTTTTATTGGATAAAGAAACCATTAATAGTAAAACATTGGGAACAATATTGGATAAAGAAAATATAAATAACAATACAAACATAGAAACACAACAACTACTTCAAGAAATAGAATGGCAATTATACACACCATTTGAGCGTAGCGAAAAATTGAATGAAATGTATGCAAGAGCACAAACTATTATACAGCTGCTCAACAAGTCATTTGTTTAATCTGTAAATTTATAACCTACACCTCGTGCACTATGAAAGTAGCGTGGGTTTCGGCTATCTTCTTCAAAATATTTTCTAAAATTAAGAATAAAATTATCTATCGTTCTTGTAGTAGGATAAACATTATAACCCCAAACCGATTGTAATATTTTTTCTCGGGTTACTACTTCATTTTTGTTTTCGATAAGTAGTTTTAAGAGCATCAATTCTTTTTTGGTAAGCTCTATGCTTTCTCCATTTCTATTAAAGGCTTCCGAGGCTTTGAAGTCTATTTTATTATTTCCAAATTCATAAAAATCTACAACAGATTCTTTGTTTGCAATTTTTTCTCCTTTTTTAATAAGCTTGCTAACCCTTAACAATAATTCTTCTAAATTAAAAGGTTTTGTAAGGTAATCGTCGCCACCTTTTTTAAGGCCAAGCACTCTATCTACACTTGCATTTTTTGCACTCAAAAATAAAATAGGCACTTCGCTATTGGTTAATCGTATGGTTTCGCAAACTACTATTCCATCTATTTCGGGTAGCATTACATCTAAAATAATTAAATCAAAATATTCTTTTGCCACAGTTTTTAGAGCTTGTGCTCCATCAAAACAACTTGTAATATTGTACCCTTCCAATTCTAAATTTAGTTTTAGGGTTTCATGAAGATTTTCTTCATCTTCTACCAATAAAATGGACATTTTTTTTTCTGGCATCTGTATAAATTTTAAATCGCTGTTTTTAAACTTAATATAAATATACTACCTCCTTTTGGGTTATCCTCAATTTTTATATTTCCTTTATGGGTTTTTGCAATTCGGCTAGTTAAAAACAAGCCCAACCCGGTGCCTTTTGCTCTTTTGGTAGCCTCATTTCCTGTTCTATAAAATTTTTCAAAAACAAGCTTTTTATCCTCATCTGCTACTCCTGCACCTTCATCTATTACTTTTAGTATAGCCAGATTTTCTATTTTTAGAAATATTACGGTAATAGGTTTTTCTTTAGGCGAGTATTTAATGGCATTTTCTACTAAATTATTTAATGCAATTTGCAACAAAAATGCATCTCCAAAAACATGTATCCCCAAAGTTATGTCTTTTACAAAAATCCTTAATGGATACCTAGCAACATACTCATCTACACATTTATTCACCATTGCAGATAAGTCCTGCAGTTCTTTTGTAATATTGTATTTTCCGCCTTCTATTTGAGAGGATACCAATAAATTATTACAAAGCATATCCATTCTATTTGCTTCTTGCAAAGTATTGCCTAGTATCTGTTTTTGTTGGGCTTCGTTTAATTTATGTTTCTGTAAAGTTTCTAAATTTAATTTGGCAACGGCAATAGGCGTTTTCAATTCGTGGGTAATGGCCATCATGAAATTTCGTTGATCTCTTGTAAGCCTAAGCTCTCGTATAAATCCTTTGTAAATATAAATTGCACCAGCAATAATTAACAATAAAAAAGTAAGCCCTTCTGATATGTATTGTATTTTATTTTTTTTTGTTTCGTTTATTATTTCTTTATACTTTAATTCATACAGCGCATCACCATTCACCAATTCTTTTAATTGGATAGCGCCGATATTTATGTTTTGAATATATAGCTCATAAAACCACCAAACTAAAGCTGCCATTGTATATGCAAGCAGTAGCCAAAAAATAACAAATACAAATCTTATTTTTCTTTTTTCTTGTGCCATAGTTAGTTTCGCTTATCTAAGCCCCACGAAAGTTTGTTTCTTAATGTTTGTAAAAAATTATTTTCATTTAGTCGAATTAGATTTATACCAAACGATTCTTTTTTTACAGCAAGTTGTATTTCTTTGGATACAATTTCTTTTCTACTGTCGAGAGTACAAAGAAAACCGTCTGTGCGTCCTTCTACTTCAAAAGAAACGATTGTATTATCTGGCACAATAATGGGGCGAATATTTAAATTATGTGGTGCTACTGGCGTAATAACAAAACTTGCACTTTCAGGAAAAACTACTGGGCCATTGCAACTAAGCGAATACCCTGTAGAGCCTGTTGGGGTTGCCACTATCAATCCATCTGCCCAATAAGTATTTAAAAATTCACCATTCAAATAAGTGTGAATTTTTATCATGGGCGATGAATCTTTTTTATGCAACGTAAATTCGTTTAAGGCATAAGGCGTATTGTTAAACATTGGAACATTTGCATCTAAATGCAACAATGTTCTTTTATCCAATACATATTTTCTATTTACCAAAGCCTCTAATGCAGCATGCAAATCTTCTTTACCAATACTTGCCAAAAAACCAAGCCTGCCGTAGTTTATGCCCAATACAGGAATGCCCGAATCTTTTACTAAAGTTACTGTATCCAACAAAGTGCCATCGCCACCAAGGCTTATCATACAATCTATAGATGGGTCTAAATCATCGCCAGATGTAAAGGTGGAATAATGCCCTGGTATTTTAATTGCTGAATAAAATTGATTAAAAAAATCTTGAAAAAAAACTGGCTCTACAGCATATTTTTCCAACTCTGCTAACAAGCCTTCAATATCTTGCAATTGGTTATTTTCTATTCCCCTGCTGTAAATTGCTATTTTCATTTTTGAAATGTACTTAGGTAAAATTAAAATCCACCGCCACCTTGTAAAAATAACCCCTTTTCGCCTAATTGATTAAAACTATATTCTATTTTAAATACAAGATCGTATAAAGAAACAATATCTAAACCAAAACCACCAGTATATAAAAATTTATTATTTAGCCTTGTATTGTATTGTTGTGGAATATAACTGTAGCCCATGTCAACATACGTTTTTGCAAAAAATGTAAAAGGAATATAGGGCAATGCTTTTATTTTGAAAGGAATTGGAATACGGAATGAAACCAGTTTTTTAGAAAAAGTATAATTGCTAGTAGCTGCTGCCACGCCATCTATAATATACAGTTCCAACCCACGCAATTTTAAGTTGCCAAAGCCAATGGCACGTTGGTTTATGTATGCTTGGTTAAAAGGTATTTTTAAAATACCCGATGTTTTTATTTTACTATAAAAATGATGAGGGTGAGTAATAAATTTTGCAAATGTGCCATACAAAGAAGTATTATTTATACCACCAGAAAAACCAAAACCTCTTTTTGAAATACCATAGTTGTAAGCAAGCCCTTTCAACGGGTAAGCATTTTTATCTGTATTGATATAGGACACAATAAAATTAATATCTGTATAAAATTGTTTTGTATTATCGTTTCCAAAATAATTTGGATTATATTTTACATTGGTAATGCTATCATTTACGATTAAATAATTTAAGCCCAACGATACTGATGTTCTTTTAAAAAAACTTTTTCTACGAGAATATGCTATATCAAATTGATAATTATCTCTCACAAACCCTTCTTTAGTATATATCAATTCTTTGCCTTTTGTAAATGCTAAAGGTTTATTATTCGTACTTGTTTTAAATCCTATTTCTTTGTTTTGTGTATAACTTGCCGATACGCCAAACCCTTCTGTTAACTTGCTATTACTATAAGGAGAGCTATAACCAAAAGATAAATTTCTTGCATAACCATTCAATAAAGTAATGCTCAATTGATCTCTCCTCCCACTAAAATTGTAATGAGTAAAATTTATACCATACACTACTCTGTTTAAATCTGCATTAAATGTTTTTACCCACTCTTTATAACTTCTGTCCACCAAGGCAAATTGTGGAGCTGGGAAAATATACCATCGTTCTTTTAAAAATACATTTACTTGCAAAGATGCATCTGCCAACACAAGAGAATCTATTTTTACTTCTATAAAAAGATTTGTATTGTAAATTTGAATTCTAGTTTGGTTAAAAATGGCTTGCAAAGAATCGCTGCGCAAATAATCTCCAACTTTAAAAGGCATTTCTCTTTCGATGATGTAGCTTTTTGTATGTTTATTGCCAGTAATTTTTATGGAAGATATAAGAGTAGATTTTGTTTCATTTTTTTGCAAAGCATCTGCAGGAGCTTGTGCATACATGTAAGCAGGCAAAATAAAAAATAAAACCCAACATAAAAAAGGTTGCACGGTCTTTTTAAACATACTTGCATAAAATTATAAACGTAAATATATCAAATTACGCATTGCCATAGTAAAAAGTTGTAAAGAAGGGAAATTAAATATCTAAATAGTTCATTAAATTTTGATAATTGCTACCAATTTCATTCTCAAATTTTTCATTGCCAAAAGAATAGACAATTGTATATTCATATCTTTCAAAAGTAGAAATCACCGAGGCTATTTCTCGTTTGTTTATATGAAGAGTAACTGTGAGCAAGCCTGTTAAATCATTTACAGTAGTATTAAGATGTAAAATAGTACAATCATTACTTTCTACAATTCTACTTATTTCCGAAATAGCAAATTGAGTTCTTTCCATTTCCAAAACAATAAGCCCTCCAATTTCGTCTGCTCCAGAAAAATTGCCAAGGGTTTTTAATAAATCAGTAGTTGTAATGGAACCAATATATTCACCCCCATTATTTACAACAGGTACAACAGTTGTGTCAAATTGTATGCTGCTGTTTACAGCATTTAAAAAATGAACATTGTCTGGTACCGCAGCTTTTACAAAATTATTTTGGAGTACTTCTACGGGCTGTTTTTCGTCTTTTACATCTAGTAAATCATCTTCGCTTATAAGCCCAAGAAAAGTATCTTCGGATACCACGGGCAAATGTGTAATGCGAAAATCGTTTATCAATTGCAATGCCTTGCCCACACTATCTTGCAGTTGCAGCCTTGGAATATTGTTATTGATAAGGTCTCTTGTAAGCATTTGCTTATTTTTATACAAGGTAAACAAAGATTAGCACTGGTTTATTGTATTAAAGACAAAAGAAATTGTTAAACCGTTGCAGGAGATTTTATTTTTGCCAAAAAAGTTTCTAAAATAATGTTGAATTCGTGTGGTACTTCCATCATTGGCGCATGGCCACACTTATCTATAAAATGTAATTCGCTATTTGGAATAAGCTTATGGAATTCTTCCCCTACAAATGGAGGGGTAACATTATCGTTATTGCCCCAAATAAGGCATGTAGGTTGTTTAATGGCTTTTAATTCTTCGCCAAGGTTGTTGCGAATGGCACTTTTAGCTAAAGCAATAATCTTAATAACTTTCATTCTGTTGCTTGTTATTTCCAAAACCTCATCTACCAATTCATCAGTAGCCATGGCAGGGTCGTAAAAAGTAAAGGCAGTTTTGTTTCGTATATATTCTCTATCGCCACGTTTAGGATAACTATCGCCCATACCATTTTCAAATAAGCCAGAGCTACCAGTAAGTATAAGCGATTTTATTTTTTCGGGATGTTTTAAAATATGTACTAATCCTACATGCCCGCCCAAGGAGTTTCCAAGTAAATGAATGCCGTTGTAGTTTCTATGCTCAATAAATTTTTGTACAAATTTTTCTAATCCACCAACACTAGTGTGTAGTAAATCCATATCCAACAATGGTAAAATAGGTACAACTACTTTATATTGTTTTCTAAAATGCTCTATTAAATCTTGAAAATTGCTAAGTGCACCAAACAAACCATGTAGTAGCATTAAGGTTTCACCATTTCCTTCTTCTATAAATGAAAATTTTCCGTCTTTTTTTATATCGTAACCCATTCTGCTAAAGTATAGTTCTGTGAAGTGCTAAAATACGTTGTTTCGCTCAAAAAAGTTGCTTTATTTGTTATATAAATTTGCATTTCTTTATTTTGATAGAATTTAGCATGAGCCATGAAATAGTGCACAACCATTTTAAGGTTTCGCAAAAGTTCCAAAAAACTGCTCCAACTCTGCAAACATATTTTTAAACCAAGGCACAACAACGCCAAATCCTTCTATAACTTTTGGTCCCAAGGGTTGTAAAAAAGGGTATGTTGTAGATGCATTAAAACTTTCGGGCTTAATAAAATGAAGTTGTACAGCATAAAAAACAAATACACTAAAAATAATGCTGTACATTAATGCATAGAGCAAAATGCCTGCCAGTCTATTTGCCCAACCAAGCATTACGGTTTCAAATGTTTTTTGAATAAGTTTGCCCGCCAGATTAACCAAAAAAATAGCCGCAATAAATACCAATAAAAAAGAAAGTGCTGGTAGCCATTTTCCAAAATCTGTATGTTCAGATAATGTAGCCGCAACTGTTGTAGATAATTTTAATGCAGCCGCCAAGCCTACAACAAAACCTAGCACAGAAAATATAGCAATAATAAAACCCTTGCTGTATCCTTTGTAACAAGCAAGCGCCATTAGTATAAAAAACACAGCATCTATAAACATGGCATTATTTTTTATTTATCCCAAAAGATTTTTTACAATAGTACTTATAGCTTTACCATCTGCTTTTCCAGCTAGTTGTTTACTTGCTGCCCCCATTACTTTGCCTAAATCTGCCGCAGAGCTTGCGCCAGTATCCGCAATAATTTGTTTTATAGCAGCTGTAATTTCTACTTCGCTCATTTGGGCTGGTAAAAAACGCATAATCACTGCAAGTTCTTCTTTTTCTTTCGTAGCTAAATCTTCTCTACCTTGTTTTTCAAAAATATCTAAGGAGTCTTTACGTTGCTTTACCATTTTTTGTAAAAACTTTTGCTCGGTGGCTTCATCTATTTCGCCACCAGCACCGGGGTCGGTTTTTGCTTTTATAATTTCTGCTTTTATAGCACGCAATGCACGAAGAGTAGCTTCGTCTTTTGCTTTCATGGCGTCTTTCATTTCGCCCATTATTTTTGTTTCTAAATTCATAAA
>JAYTGY010000458.1:0-3144 GCA_043733065.1 Ferruginibacter sp. | reverse complement strand
AGAAGCAACAGCATTTATTTTTTCGAAATGTAAGCCTTGCGTATTTTGCCTAATAATCATTTGCTCCTCTGCTTTTGTTGGATAACCAACCACTACTTTTAGCATAAAACGATCTACTTGTGCTTCTGGCAATGGATATGTTCCCTCTTGCTCAATAGGGTTTTGTGTGGCCAATACTAAAAATGGCTCTTGCAATTTATAACTCGTATCGCCAATGGTTACTTGCCGCTCTTGCATGGCTTCAAGCAAGGCGCTTTGTACTTTTGCTGGGGCACGGTTTATTTCATCTGCCAAAATAAAATTGGCAAATATTGGACCCTTGCGTACGTAAAATTCATTTTTACTTTGGTTGTAAATCATGGTGCCTACCACATCGGCAGGCAACAAATCTGGTGTAAACTGTATCCTACTAAATTGAGCATGTATCGTCTCTGATATCGATTTAATGGCCAGTGTTTTTGCAAGACCAGGCACACCTTCTAACAAAATATGCCCATTACTTAAAAGCCCTATCAACAAACGTTCTATCATGGTTTGTTGGCCTACGATAACTTTACTGAGTTCATCATTTATTCGGGTAACAAATCCTGCTGCATGGTTTATTTTTTCGTTGAGCAAGCGAATGTCTTCTGCGGTTTGTAACATATGTTATGTTTATTTTTTCTTGTATTGCAAATTAGGTGCTACAAATTTTATTTTTGGGAAAACCTTAAAAATCTTTGTTAAAAATAGATTTTAGATATTAGACAGAAGACACAAGATGGGGCTCAAGTAAGTATCGGAGTTGTCTAAAATCTTGTGTCTAATATCTTATGTCTAACTTAAGTACTTCCCTACAATCGGCACCCTCCGCCCCACACCAAATGCTTTTGGAGATACACGAATGATAGGGCAAAATTGATTGCGCTTGTATTCATTTGTATTTACCATTTTTAATGTTCTATCCACCAAGGCTGTGTCAAATCCTTGTGCCTTTATAGCTTGTGGGTCTTTTTGGAGTTCTATATATTGGTATAAAATTTTATCGAGCGTATCGTAGTCGGGTAGGCTATCGCTGTCTTTTTGCCCAGGGCGAAGCTCTGCGCTTGGCGGTTTGGTAATTATATTTTGTGGAATTACTTCTCCGTTTCTATTGATGTATTTTGCCAATTCATAAATTTGTAGTTTATAGCAATCCCCTAAAACGCCCAACCCGCCAGCCATATCGCCGTAGAGTGTGCCATAGCCAGTAGCCAACTCACTTTTGTTAGACGTGTTTAATAATATGTATCCAAATTTATTGGCAATGGCCATTAATAAATTTCCTCTTGTACGACTTTGTATATTTTCTTCTGCAATGCTAAAAGGTAAATCTGCAAACAGTGGTTTTAGTTCGGTCAAAAAACTTTCGTAAATATTTTTTATAGGAATAATATTGTAATCATTTTTTAAATTAATGCTTAACTGCTCCGCATCTTCTACCGAATGTCCAGTAGAAAATTGCGAAGGCATCAACACTGCTTTTACATTTTCTGCACCCAATGCCTCACATGCAAGCGCAAGCGTAACTGCGCTATCAATGCCGCCACTGCTGCCGAGTATAGCTTTTGTAAAACCCATTTTTGTAAAATAATCTCGTATGCCCATTATGAGTGCATCATAAATTTGCGGAATATTTAATGTGGCTTGTAGTGTTTCAGGATTTAATTCTCTATCGGGAATATGATTGGCAGCTTGTATAATTTCTCCTTCAATGGTACCATCGTCATTTAAAATAAACGATTGCATGTCTTCTTTAAACGAAGCCAATTTTCCACAAAGATTTGCTTGCTTATCAAATACAAGTGAGTTGCCATCAAAAACAATTTCTGTTTGGCTACCCACACTGGCACAATAAAACATGGGTATTTTATATTTTGTAACGTTCGCTTTTATGGTAGCATATCTATCTAAATCGTGTGTGTAATCAAATGGCGATGCAGAAATATTCAACATTACATCTGGCGAATATTTTGTAAGCATATCCATCGGGCAATTTATGTACAAAGGATTATCGCCAAGATTCCAAATATCTTCACAAATGGTGAGTGCTATTTTTTTGCCTTTGTACTCAATAATATTCCATTCGTTGGCGGGTTCAAAATAGCGGTCTTCGTCAAACACATCGTAGGTAGGCAAACAAGTTTTGTGGGCAATATGTTTTATTTCTCCATCTGCTAAAAAGTAAGCGCCGTTAAACAAATCCTTGCCTTCTACTTTTGCATTGCGATGCGGCGCACCTACGATTACCGCTATGCCCACTGCATGTATTTTTATTTTATCAATAGCAGCATAACACTTTTCTATAAAATCATTAAAATATAAAAAATCTTTTGGTGCATAGCCGCATACAGACAATTCGCTAAACATAATGATATCGCCGTTTTGCGCCTTTGCCTGTTCTATGGCTGCTATAATTTTTTCGGTATTGGCTTCTATATTGCCAATATGATAGTTTTGTTGAGCTAAAAATATTTTCATGTTGTTGCCACTAATTACACGAATTTGCACGAATAAATCCAAATAAAAATGATTTGTAATGTCCGTATCGCATAAAATTTAAAATAAATTGGTTGCCACTAATTACACGAATTTACACGAATGAATACAAATAAAACACTATTTTTATTTTTTAACACAGATAAGTATTTTTGAAATTTATGAGTGAATTAATTTATAAAGAAGAATCATATATCATTACTGGTATTTGTATGGAAGTGCATAATGAACTTGGACCAGGTTTGTTAGAAATTGTTTACAAGGAAGCGTTGGAGTGGGAGTTTGCTAATAACGATTTAGAATATGCAAGAGAAAAAGAATATCTTATTTATTATAAAGAATATCTGCTACGAAAAAGATTTAACGCTGATTTTATTGTTTATGATAAAATTATCTTAGAAGTAAAAGCAAAAGAAAGTATTTCAAACGAAGATATTGCTCAAACAATAAATTATTGCAAATTATCAGGATGCAAACTAGGTATGATTGTAAATTTTGGAAGGAGTAAATTAGAAATAAAACGGATAGCAAATTAATTTTTCTTATTCGTGTACATTCGTGGCATTAGTGGCTAAAACAAAATTGTAAATTAATTTTTCTTATTCGTGTACATTCGTGCTATTAGTG
>JAYTGY010000457.1:0-3133 GCA_043733065.1 Ferruginibacter sp. | reverse complement strand
TATTAAATTTTATTAACCCCTTTGTTGTACCTATCCAAATGAGGCTATCTTTTAATTCTGTAAAGCATTTTGCAGTGAATACATCATTAAAAAAATCTTTTTTTAATATAAAAGAATCATTTTTTATACTAAACACGCCAAAACCCTTATATATTTTACAAACATATAAATCGCTATTAGCAGACTGAAATGTTGTAGAATACACATCGGTGCTCGATATGCCTTTAACGGGAATTGCCGAAAAAATATTACCCGATTTTGAAATGAAAAATAATCCAGACTCTGTAGAAGTAAGCATTCTACCATCTTGTAGTTCGATAATAAAATTAAACTGTTGTGCACCTTTCGAAAAATTATCAAAGCCATGAAACTTTGTAATGGCTTCGGTTTTAAGATCTGCAGTAAATAATCCTGAAAGTGTGGCAATCCAAATAACATCTTTACTATCTTTAAAAATATATTCAATAGTAGCTGGCAACCCTTTTGTAATATTTTTTATTATTTTCTTGTTTTCATCTAGTACGATAATACCATTTAAAAGTGTAGCGCACCAAAATCTATTTTTTTTAACCTCAACTATTGATCTCATAAAATTATCAATTTTAAGGCTGCTTGTTTCTAATTTATTTAGGTGGTGTTGGAATTTAAATTTTTCCAAATTCACATAATCAATTCCTTTACCCCAAAGTGATACCCATAGGTTAGCATTATCATCTGTATAAATATATTGCACCTGGTTGCCAGATAATGAATTTGGATTAAAGGAAGAATTGGAATATTGCTGAGATTTTGTGCTATTTTCATTATTTAATAGAAACAAACCATCTAATTGGGTACCAACCCAAAGTCTATTCATTCTATCGGTATGCATTACCAATATATTGGGCAAGTGCATTGGCTTTTCGGTGAGTGGTATAGATTGCAAAACACTATCACTATATTTATACAATCCTTTATTTGTACCAATCCATTGCACATTTTCTTGAAGCTTCAATGAGGATATTTTAACCTCATTTTGTTTTGAAAACAAATCTATTGTTGCAAAATTTAACTGTGATTCTTTGTAAAAAGACGAATAAATTTTATCTGTACCTTTTATAGAAACTACAAGGCGCTCTAAGTGTTGATACAATTTATGTGGGTAGGTATTGATAATTAAATTACCAAGATCCGGAAATTCATACAGCTCCTTAAATTGTTTGGAAATAAAGTTGAATAGGATGATTTTTTGAGCAGATTGCAACCAAATGTTTGAATCTGCATCAATATAAAAAGGAGAATACGTTTTATTTGTTGGTGCATTTTTCGAATAAAAATAATGCTTAAATTGGTTTAGCTTTCTATCATAAAAATTTAACCCATTATTACTTCCTATCCATAAATCCCTTTTACTATCTTCTAAAATATTATACAAAACATTTCCATTAATAGAGGATGAATCGGCAGCAGAATTTTTGTACACAGCACATTCAATCCCATCAAATCTGTTCAATCCATCAAAAGTAGAAATCCAAATATAGCCTTTGCTATCTTTAAAAATGCAATTGCCATTACCAACAGATAAGCCTTCATTTACAGTGAGGTGATTAAAAGATAAATTTTGCTGTTGGCCCAATGCAGGCAAGGACATTAATGAAAAGCATAAGAGAACAAAAAAATTAAAAAACAATTTCATTTTTTTTATTAGTATGTTTTAGGCAAAAGATTCAACTAATTTCCATTAAATGTATATAAAATCAAACACTTAAAATAAAATAAATTTAGCTAAATAAAACTTTGTATATTTATAGAACGAACTTATTACCTCTTAAAATTTTACATCATGAAAAAAATAATATTTAGCTTTCTATCTTTTTTTTGCTTTACTATTATTTTCATTTCTTGCAAAAAAGAAAATAATCATGGAAAAGATGAAGTAAAAAATATTACCATAAACGTTTCTGTAGATGCTGGTGTGGCGTACCATTTAGATTTGAGTACTTATGGTGATGCAGATGATATTGCAACAATTACCAAACAAGCTACCGATTTTACTATTAGCGAAATTGTAAAACAAGGTGGGCTTGGCAATTATTCTTTTATGCGAAATGGCACTCCAAAAACTGGTGGCAATGGTACAGATGTAGTTGTTTTAAAAATTGCTGAACCAGCAGATAGAAAACATTATGAGGAAACAAATATTACTATTAATTTTACAATACAATAAATAATTTAAAAACTAATTTTAAAACGGAGTTCAATACTCCGTTTTTTTTATCTAAAATTTTTAAGCCATACATGCTGCAAACAAAGCTTGCATATAACTCAAACCTTTTTCTTGTGTAAAAGCAATATTTTGCTCAGGCACATCATCAATATTTGGATGCGTATCTACTGCTTTACTCACACTTTCTTCTCTTAAAAAATGCAGCATTGCATATGGTGAACGATTGGTATAATTTGAGGGATCATTTTCTGTACTGCCTGCAAACAAATATTGTGGATGAAAACTTGCTATTTGATAAACGCCTTCGTAACCTTCCTTTTCCAAAAGCTTTTCGGCTTTTTCTACCAAATCTAAATAAGCAGTAAATGTTTCAAAATTGTTTGGCAGTATTAATAAACTTGTTTCAATATTTTTATCATCGTCTAATTGTTTATATATTTTTATGGTTGTTTCTAAAACAGTTTTTGCTGTTGCATCTTGCAAAACTAAGTAATGAATACTTCCACGTTTTATTTCTCTTGCAGCAAAAGGGCAAAAATTGCAGCCCACAACTACATCAATAATCCATTTTTTTGTTTGTGCAATTATCGTAGCTATATCAAATTCTGGCATAAATTATTTTTAGATAATGGTATAAATATACAGTTGCTCTACTTTTTTTCGGGCCCAATCTGTTTTGCGCAAAAATTTTAAAGAAGAGTTAATAGTGGGATTTGTTTTAAAACAATTGATATTTATTTGCTCAGCCAAACCCTCCCATCCAAAATGATGAACCAAATCTGTAAGAATCATTTGAAGTGTTTTGCCGTGTAAAGGGTCGTTAGATACCATGCCATATTTTTTGTAAAAATAAGCAATTGAACATACAATGAATGTACATAAAACTAAAAAGCTAGTAATTAGCATAATGACGAAAGCCACGAAAAA